>JAUZOF010000017.1 GCA_030706585.1 Bacteroidota bacterium | reverse complement strand
GCATCTCAGAAAGCAGGTAGCCCGCAGCCAGGTGGACGGCCCCCACTTCAGGGCGTTTCTCTGCATGATGCTCTCCGAGGCCGTATTTTCCCCAACGGGCATAGAGTTCTTTCTCCATGCGCTGCTCGGATTCGACACGCTTCAAGGGATGAAAGAAGAAATCACGGTCAAAAGTGAGTTCGGTGTTTTTTGCCCACCACTCCGGGGCGAGGACAATGTCAACGGGTAATAGGGGTTGGTTCATAGTTTTATTATGCAATTGTATTTTGAATTCAGTTTACAGTTGAACCCTTTCAGGGTTCGGCATCATCCGGTAGATTTCCCACGGGTTTACACCCGTGGTTATTGGCTCCGCCGATTTTCAATTCAAATTTAATCCCTTCAGGATTATTGGTCTCTTAAAAGAATCACTCTCTGACAAGCTTTATTATCCCGGTCAATCCCGCTTTCAGCAACGGTTTGCCTTCAAGGCGAAAAGCGGCATTGGTTTTGGCAATGCGCTGAGCCTCCGGCAGGTGCTGATCACCAATCATACGGTTGGCCCAGGTGTTGGTAACTTCGATTTCCAGAACGTTTTTACCTTTTTGTACTGCACGGGTGATGTCCACACGGTAAGGAGCCGTCCAGGCCACACCGCAATCTACGCCATTTACTTTAACAGAAGCAATATTATTCACCTCACCGAGGTCGAGGAATAGCTTTTCGCCGTCTTTCACCTTCACTTTATGGGTAAATGTGATCGCATAATGGGCTGTTCCCGAATAGTAACGGATACAGCTGTCAGCATTTTGGCTCCAGTCGGTCAATGCGGTGAATGTCACCGGAGCTTTAGGGCCGCCCAATGCCGCATCGAAGGTTACCTGCCAGTTTCCGGTGATCGGTTGTTCTACAGGTGTTTTTGGAGCAGGAGCAATAGCAGCAGTTTGTCCCGCATCAGCTTTGTCCCGCAATACAATGAAGACAGAACCACTGGCATCGAGCTTCACCGGTAACACGGTGCGACCGTTTTCAAACTTCCACTCCGCAGCATCGGTATTTTCACCGGTCACTGCATCAAAAAGTTCCGGCACTTTACCGGCCACACGCAAAGAAAGGTTCAATGTGCGGGCTTTCTCCTGCTGGTTGGAGATAAAGTAGATATCAGTATCCTTATCACGGCGGTGAGTCCAGGCAATTTTTGAAGCCTGAGTTGATAAACCGCCTTCATGTGCAATTAGATCCTGCGGAAGATTGATTTTATCGAAAGTATTATCGGTATAAGGTAAAGCAAGCAGTTTGCCTTTGCCAATATTACCCAAAGTCAACTGAACAATTGCTGTGCGTAACTCAATATCATCTTTTGCCGGATTCAATCCGTTGGGAACAAATTTCGGAGTAGCACCAAAAAGAATCGTAGCGCCCTCTTTTTCTAACTGAAGCAGCTTTTGCGCCACCTCGACAGACATGTAATCGGAATCCGGATTCATGGGATGCGCACCCGGAACCACCAACACGCTGTAAGAAGCACCACCCGGCAAAACAATCTTGCCGTCCTTCACGGTGGCCAGACGAAGCAGCGCATCTTTATTAAACGAATCGTAAGCATATCCACGCAACGGATCGGTCCAGTTCTCCGGATCGGCCATATTAGCGGAGTGTCCGACACCAACAGGACGGATGCGTTGCGGTTGACCGACATTGGCCAGACGAACTTTTTCCGCAGCTACCCGATCAGCACCAAAGATCCCCGGCAACGAGTTTACCAAACGATCAGGCAATATGGATCTCCGGGGTGTATTTTCACCAGTGAATACTGCAATATCAACGACCGGATTACCAGTTTGCAATAAGGTCTGGCAACGGGTAGTATAATCCACCCATGCTTTGCCAGGTTTCCACCAGGTTTGATCCCGTTGGAAGCAAAGGCCAACACCTCCGAGTGTCATTCCCGGCTTACTGTCAGGCCATGGATTAAGCATGGATACATGATATACCATCTTATTTACCCCTAAGGCATAATTACGGTCCTGCAAACTCTTCAGCATCGCAGGATATTCGGTCCATTCCAGACGCAATTCGGTGAAACCTTCCGCCTGAATCACTTTTTTGCCATAAATATGAGCGCCGGAAATGGCATCGAGCATATCGTTAGGCTTATCATGGGTCGGACTATTGAGCCAAAACTCTCCCATTGGCACATCTACTTTATCGTAATGCAACATGCCATCACTGGTCATAGTCGGACACACGCTTTCGGCTGTAAATGAGACTCCCAGTTTGGCCGATTCTAGCTTCAACGTCACGTAAAAAACATCGGCAATCAGTTCGGCAATGGTTTGACGCACGTCATTCAATACGTTTTCCGACAATTCAGCACTTCCGACAGGAACACCCGCCATCACCGGCAGATAATTGTATATATCATAGCCGCGACGTTTCTTAAACTCTTCACGAAAATATGGTGACCAGTTCTGACTACCGCATTCCCAACTATCGACATGGAAGATAGATAGTACCCGTTTGGCAAGCTCCGGTCCCGCAACGCGAGCCGCTTCTCCGTACCATTTGTCAAATTGCAGACGGATGGCATCGGGATTGAATTTATCACATTCGAGACCTTTACCGCCACCACCGGTCGCATTGGTATGACCGGTAGAGGTGTGACCGATGCGCAGGATAGTCCAGTTACCCGCAGGAGCTTTCCAGTCGAGGACTCCATCTTTTACAAAAGATGTAACGTCAATCAGCTTATTCACCGGCACGCACAGCGAATCGGGCAATTGAACCGAAGTGGTGCGGGGAGCTACACGCCAGATCTCGCCGGATTTTCCTTCATATTGGTGAATGACAGGTTCGCCAGAGAGTAAAATTCCTTTCAGTTTGATCGCAGGCTTCCACTTAGCGGCATCCAGGTCTTCCGAGCCGGGCTCTGTACCGTTCACATCATATACAAAGCGGAAATATTTAGCCGTAGTCGATGGAATAGCATAGGTATTGTCGGCATCAGTATCCTGCCAGCCGTGACGGGGCGCCTGCAACCGGGTAACTGTGCGGAAAGTTTTGCCATCATCACTCCCCTGAATAGTCGGACGCTGAGCCTGATAGTTATTTCCTCCGGTAAAAATCTTCACCTGACGACAAGTGAATGGTTTATCAAATGCGTATTGAATCCAACAGGAGGTACCACCTTTGAAAGTCTCTTTGTTACCTTCTTTTACTAAAAACGATGCATCGGCATCTGCAACGCTTGAAGTAACCTTAGGTACTACACATAAAGTCGTTTGCGTAGCTTTTAAAGGAGTCGGATAGGCATAAACCGCAATGTCTTTATAATAGGTTTCAATAGTCTCGGGCTGAGCAAGGACTTTACGGATAGGCTTACCACCGGCGATGAAAGTCTTCGATGAAACTACTTTTTGCATCGAGAGCTCCGGCGTAATCCACGGACCACCGGCCAATGCGAAGCCATCACTCACGTGCATGGCTATTTTAAGGCCAATACGGTCTGCTTCGGTCATGGAGAACTTCACCATCTGCCACCATTCCGGAGTCAACTGCTCGATCGGATGTGCAATCAACGGCGGATCAGTTTTCCCATAGATAGGCATCAGGAAAACACCACCGATGCCCTGTTGCTTGAGCGATTCGAGATCCGCTGTAATGGCCTCTTTGGTCACAGCAGCCTGCATCCAGTACCAGAATACCCATGGCTTTGCCTGCTCGGGGGGAGTTTTGAAATTCCTTTTAAGATCATCCTCAGCACGCAATGTCATTGACATAAAACAGATAAGGATTACAGATAGGAGCAATGTGGATTTTTTCATGATAGATATTTTTCGCACTGTAAGAGACGTGGCAGGCCGCGTCTCTACGAAATACGTATTTGATTATTCGATTTGTCTAAAAACATAAATGGCAAAAGCACAAAACGATATCACATCGATTGTACCCTTGCACATTTAACTCACCATTATTTATCTACTAACACACAAAAAAACAATTCGTATTTATTTTCTTCAACTTATCTATAGCCTAGTATGGACAAGCTGTTTAGTCGCCTTGCCTCTTTCTCCCTTCCCTTCGGGGAGGTCGGGGAGAGGTCTTTCTTATTGAAAACGGAAGAAAATCGTTCCGTTTTGCGGACCACTCACCTGTTTTGCCTGAGAAGATGGACCCACAAGATCAGTCGCATTTACCTTATTACGAACAGCGGGAATTACATCGAATACAGCCAGTCCGGTTTGCGGTAAAGTATAGAGCAATGCATCACGGCCATCGCGCGGAGTATAAACACCGAGATAGCTGCCCGGTTTTTCATTCGCCATAATGATATGACCTTCCTTGGTGGTAAAGTTAGCCCAACGCCAGTCATTGAAATATCCTTTGAATTCAGGGTAAATAAAGCTTTCGCCCGGAATCGGATCGTTGTAGGTATTGTCATACACATCCAGCGTAGTACCATGCAAACGGTTTTGCCATACACGGTAAGGACCTTTACCCAACCAACGGACTGCCTGCATATTTTCTTCCGGATAATCAAACTTCACACCCATCAGTTCAACAACGCCATCGTATCCGTATTGGTAATCAAGGCGAAGTTTGCCATCTGGAGACAGTGTCCATTTTACAGAATTCATCGCTCCAAAATATTGGGCTTCCATCACCAGATTTTCGCCTTCCATTTTTGAGGTGAAGCTGGTCAGGGTACTCGGGTATTTTATTTCGTTGTAAATACGGTCAACAGCTTTAGTATTCTCTAAATTTATATCTACATAACCGTCTAGCGAACGATCACCGCGACGTGCTGCCACAAAACGGGGCCCGTTTCCGAAGGAGATGGTTTTACCCGCTTGTTTCACACCTGCAAGTTCGCCGGTTTTTTTGTCAAAAACAAGTTCTGTGGCACCAACGCTAGCTGTGATTTTATCTTTTTCTTCTTTTACGTCAACTTTACCCTTCTGAGATGATGCGAGATAATCGGCTTTTGGCTTCCAGCTCCACGACCAGGTGAATAATTCCATGCCCTGCGGGTCAACCACGGTTACATACAACACATCGGCATCGCGCCAGTTACCCGGCAATCCAAGCTTGATTTCGCCTTTACCATGAGCAGCCACATTCGGTCCGTCAAATTCGCCTTTATCCACAATTTGCTTGTTGCTCTTCGCATCCATCGGTGAAGCGAATTTCGCCAAAGACCATTTAAAACGACAATCTTTCAGATTATCGAAGTCGTAGCGGTTTTCCACCTGAAGTACGCCTTTGAAATCAGTTGGCAATACTTCAGGGAAAATCTGAACCGGGGACCATACCTGACGGATGGTATTGTAGCTACCTTCTTTTTCGTGGTGAGGACCAACAATACCATCAGCGGCATAGTTACCATAGTTGTCAATGCGACCGTTTTGGTCAGCACGGGCAACACCTTCATCAGCCAACACCCAAAGGATACCACCACCGCTGCGAGGATGTTTGCGCATCATTTCCCAGTAATCGTACAAGCCGGCGCCGTGACCTCCATCGTACAATCCGTGAAGGAACTCGGTCGGCATGAAAACGTCTTTACCACGAAGGTATTCCTGTGTCTCACCGTAAGAACGATAGTGCATGGTTTCTAATCCATTCAGATTGCCTTGTGGGTGAACAACCGGACGATTCTGCGGATCCCATTTGGCAAATTCGCCATCCAGTTCGGTATTCCATCCGCCTTCGTTACCATTCGACCAGAAAACAACAGAAGGGTGATTTACATCGCGGGTAACCATTTCACCAACGAGCGTTTTACCAATGCCAGTATCATATTTGCCGTGCCAGCCGCCCAGTTCATTCATCACATAGAGCCCCAGCTCATCGCACGCTTCAAGAAATGCGGGATCAGCCGGATAGTGAGAAAGACGAACGGTGTTCATATTCATGCTTTTGATCAGCTTTACATCTTCATAGTTGGCAGTACGGTTGAGTGTACGACCCGATTCCGGACGGAAACTGTGACGGTTTACACCACGTACCATGATGCGCTGTCCATTCAGGTAGAGACCTTCTCCTTTACGAATTTCGAATGTGCGGAAACCAAACTTTTCAGTTACGGTATGTACTGCATTATCACCTGAATATAAAGTATAATTTACTTTGTAAAGGTTCGGTGTTTCTGCAGACCAAAGTTTTACATTATCAAAATGTGAGCTCAGGATAGCTTTATCACCCCCCTCGCGTACTTCGGTCTCAAATGGTTTGCCAATTGGTTTGTCGTTGATATCAGTCACCTGAGCAAACACTTTTGCACCTTTCGGAGCGCCATCACCCAGATAAACCTCAGCTCTGAAAGTACCATCCATCTCTGCTTTCAACGCTGTTCTGTCAATGAACTGAACCGGCAACGCTTCCAGATAAACCGGACGAAATATTCCACCGAAGTTCCAGTAATCAGCACGACGTTCAGCCAGATTTACGCTCTGGTTTGAAGATTCTTTGCTAACGGTTACTTCGAGCAAGTTGTCTTTACCGCCATAGAAAAGACGGTCAGTTACATCATATCGGAATGTATAGAAAGCCCCCTGGTGTACACCTGCTTTTTTACCATTTACACGTACTTCAGTATCGGTCATTGAAGCTTCGAAGACAATGCGAACACGACGACCGCGCCACTCTTCAGGCACTTTGAAGTTATATTTGTACATCCCCTGTTCGGTTGGAATACCCGGGGCTGTTGCTTTTCCATAAAAAAGAACACCGTAATTGTAGCTCCCGAATCCTTGTTGTTCCCAACACGAAGGCACGCCTATTTTACTCCATTTACCACTGTTGCGACCATCGGTACACAAGAAATCCCACTGCACCATGCTGTCGGAACCTTTGCCGGAAAGGTATTGAATTTGAGTTTCGGAAGCAGCCTGTTTTGTCGCTGCATTCAGTTGAAAAAACGACAACAACCCGACTGAGCATGCTGCCGCGAATAGAGAAAGTTTCTTTTGGTAGTGATTAAACATGATATTGTATTGCCAATTTATATTTAGCTCTGAATCTTCTGTTTGGGGAAAATTTGACGTATACAAAATTAGCGTACGCCTTGTGCTAAGCTGTATAATATTTGCCGAAATAGGATAAGAGATTGACAATGGTGGTAGAACTGCCCTGATAGCGCGGATTTAACATCAATGAACAGCTTATTGGTAAACAAAAAAAACGGCTCAGAACACAAGTTTCTGAGCCGTTTTTACATATAACGTTTAGCCAAATCCTATACCAGAACTTTCACCACAAGCTTTTTGATAGCGCCATTACCGATAGCAGGAGCGTGACCGTCTTCAGGGAAGAAGATTACGAATTCGCCCGGATGAACATCTACATAAGTTGCCGGAGCGTCAGTAAAGAAGGTGATATCTTTGGTTTCGTTGTAACCCTCCGGAGAGTTTACACATTTATCACCGGCTAACCAACCCATAGTTTCCACACCGATTACAGGAATCTGGATGTCGATGTATTTGTTGTGAGTTTCCATTTTAGCCACTTCCTTAGTTTTACCGGTAATTTCCTGAACAGAGATAAAAAGATTTTTACCATCCAGTTCGATCTTACCGGGTTCTGCTTTAGCCAAGTCATTGGCTTTGATATAGTCGAACGCCTGTTTAAACAGCGGGTGAAGTTTTTCAGCCGCTTCGGTGTTTTTTAATGAACCAAGTACCATAGTTTATTGATTTATCGTGGTTAAAAAGGATTAGTTTTTAGCAGTCAGGATTTCCAGTGTGTCAGATGCAATCATGTACTCTTCGTCGGTTGGGATTACCATCACTTTCACCTTCGAATCTTCAGCACTAATCACAGCCTCGTCACCGTAAACTTTAGCATTCTTGTCAGCATCCATTTTAATCCCCATGTATTCCATGTTGCTACAAACATTGAGACGGGAAGAAACTTTATTCTCACCTACACCACCAGTGAATATGATAATATCAGCGCCACCTAAAGCAGCAGCAAATGAGCCGATGTATTTTTTGATACGGTATTCGTACATATCCAGAGCAAGTTTAGCACGGTAGTTACCTTCATCGGCAGCAGCAGCCACTTCACGCATATCCGAAGAAATGCCGGAGATTCCCATCATGCCACTTTGTTTGTTCAGCATGTTGCTGATGCCTTGTGCACCAATGCTTTCTTTTTCCATCAGGAAGGTAATTACACCCGCGTCAACATCACCTGAACGTGTACCCATCATCAAACCTTCTACCGGAGTGAATCCCATAGTTGTATCTACTGATTTACCGTCTTTGATAGCTGCTAATGAAGCGCCGTTACCAATGTGGCAGGTGATGATTTTCTGAGACTCATATGGAACACCCAAAACATCACAGGCACGTTTTGAAACGTAACGGTGACTGGTTCCGTGGAATCCGTAACGACGGATAGAATATTTTTCGTACAAAGAATATGGAATACCGTAGAAATATGCGTAATCAGGCATAGTCTGGTGGAAAGCAGTGTCGAATACACCTACCTGAGGAACATTCGGCATCAGGCTTTTTACCGCGTAGATACCTTTGAGGTTTGGTGGATTGTGGAGGGGAGCCATCTCGATGCACTCTTCCATTTTAGCAATCACTTCGTCATCAATCAATACAGAGGAGTTGAATTTCTCTCCGCCGTGTACCACACGGTGGCCTACAGCATTGATCTCATCCAATGATTTGATACAACCGTATTTTTCGCTCAGCAATACGCCAAGGATATATTCAATAGCAGCCTGGTGTTCGAGGATTTCACCTTCCAGTACTACTTTATCGCCATTGGGGAGCGTAAGTTTGAGGAACGAACCTTTCAGTCCGATTTTCTCAATTGCGCCCTGAGCCAATACATCTTTGTTCTCCATGTTGATGAGTTTGTACTTCACCGAAGAACTTCCGCAATTCAAGACTAATATCTTCATTTTCTTATTGTGCTAGTTAAGTTTGGAGAACCGGGGATTACTTAATCAGTTTACCGTTCTCATCGTATGAGTAAAATCCTTTGCCGGTATGCAATCCGAACTGTTTAGCACGGTAAAGGCGCATCAACAGGGTATTCGGTTTGTATTTTTTGTCGCCGTATTCGCGGAACATATTTTCCATCAGGGCAACTACTTTCTCAATACCGATTTCGTCGGCAATGCGGAACACACCTTTGCGGTATCCCCAACCTTTAGTCAGGATTTTGTCGATATCTTCGATTGAAGCAACATTTTCCATCAACATCTGGCAACCTTCGTTGAGCATCACCACGAAAAGGCGAAGGCTCACAAGGCCGGCGCTTTCATGTACGCTGATGATTTCGTGTTTGATCATTTTGGTGAATACCAAAACTTTCTCAAACACATCATCCGAAGTATAAAGACCTTTTACAATCTCGAGGATGCGGCCTTCCGGCTGGGTAACCAGGAAGTGAAGACTGATACAACGCTCTTTGTATTGCAGATCCTGCGCCAGTTCGGTAACGATTACCGTTGAGGCATTGGTAGCGATAATAGCATCAGGAGCCAATACTGATTCCAGTTTCTCGAATACCTCTTTACGGTAGCGGGTGTTACGCTCACCGGTGTTGGTATCGTGACGGGTACACTCAATTACAAAGTCACAATCGCTCAGGTCTTCGTAGTTCAACGTACCTTTGATGCGGGTCATGATGGCTTTTTTCTCACCGGCAGTAAGACCCCAGTTTTCGATTTTATCGTCGAGGTTGCGGCCGATTCTGCTGATTGCAGTTTCGATTTTATCCTGAGAAAGTTCTACAAACACAACGTCAAGACCTGCCGATGCAGTAATTCCCACGATGTTTTGCCCTTCTCTACCACAGCCCACAACACCGATTTTGGAAAACATGGTTTTCTTGCGGTCTTTCTGACTCAAACCATAGTTTTCTATTTGATCATAAATAGTTTCAGACATATATTATTAAGTTTTTTGGTAAACGAGTAATTAAACTTTATCCCCTACAATAGGATTCAGTTATTTCTTGCTGTTTTTGATACCGATAGCCTGGTTAGCTGTAATCGCGATAAGGCTGTACACATCTTCCGGAGAACAACCTCTTGACAGGTCATTAATCGGAGCGGCGATACCCTGAAGGATAGGACCTACAGCTTCTGCATTAGCAAGACGTTGTACCAGTTTGTAAGCAATGTTTCCGACTTCAAGAGTTGGGAAAACCAAAACGTTTGCCTGGCCTGCGATTTCGCTGCCCGGCGCTTTGCTTTGTCCTACTGATGCGATGATAGCTGCATCTGCCTGAAGCTCTCCGTCGATTAATAAAGTTGGATCCAGTTCTTTCGCCAGTTTTGTAGCTTCTACCACTTTGTCCACCATTTCATGTTTTGCACTCCCTTTGGTAGAGAAGCTCAACATCGCGATTTTAGGTTCGAAACCAGCAATAGCACGTGTGGTGTGTCCGGTAGAAACCGCGATTTGCGCCAGTTCCTCTGCGGTTGGGTTCGGGTGAACGGCACAGTCTGCAAATACCATAAGACCGTTGTTTCCCCATTTGTTATCAGGCATAAACATCAGGAACGCACCTGAAACCACGCTGATGCCCGGAAGGGTTTTAACGATCTGGAATGCAGGACGAAGTACGTTACCTGTCGTGTTTTGAGCACCGGCTACTTCACCGTCAGCGTCACCGTTTTTGATCATCAGGCAAGCCAGGTAAAGAGGATCCTGAGCCAGTTTTTGAGCCTGCTCGATGGTCATGCCTTTGCTTTTACGCAAATCGAAAAGCAGGTTGGAGTAAACCTCTTTTTTATCGTTGCTGATCGGGTCAACGATGGTTGCTTTTGAAATATCGGAAAGATTATTCTCCTGAGCTAATTTGTTTACTTCCTCCGGATTACCGATAAGAATAATTTCTGCTACTCCGTCCGCCAGGATTTGGTTGGCAGCTTTCAGGGTTCTGATCTCAGTTCCTTCAGGAAGGACAATGCGCTGCTTGTCAGCTTTAGCACGCGCTACAATTTCTTGCATCAAGCTCATGATGGTATATTTATTATGTTGGAAAATTCAATGTGGTTGCAAAAGTACACAATTTTGCAATATTGAGATTGCAAAATCACTCATTTTTTATTCCGTTGAATTGTTAAAATGGTGACATTTTGATTATTTTCGGTAATTGTCATTCAGGACGATAGGAATTCTATCAGGATTCGGGCTAAATTGATGACAAATAGATACTGTTTTTCCCTTTACAGTGATTGTTGCTTGTTTTTCCATCTTCAGTAAAGTAAGTAAGCGAAGAAGACTCATGTTACACATAGACTGTAACCTACTCAGCTTATCAGGGAATACCGGATATTTAATCCAAAACATAAAACGCAAAGCTGAAAGATGAATCTTGATAAATGTTTTAACAATACGCATTGTTGGCTGATACTTATTCATTCCTGATTAATGAATATCAATAATTGATTAATGTATCTTCATAATTGGTTTATCAATATCCAAACCCAATTAATATATATCAATAATTGGTTTATCAATATCCAAACTGGATTAATGTATTTTAAAAGTTGATTTTGTATTATCCAAACTGGATTAATCTATTTTCAAAATTGGATTATCAATATCCAAACTCAATTAATATATCTTCATAATTGGTTTATCATTATTGACAGTCGGAGTAGTATTCCTTTAAATGGGCTTATCAATTTGTTAGTCTGTTTTTTTCATCTTGATAACAGAATTCACATTCTGGTAGGTGGAAATACCCGAATGGTAAAATGTTTTACATATATCTGTATTCAAAGTTGTGATCCATTTGCCTGATTTATTCTTTTGCAAAATGAATAGCTCCCAATCTCTGTCCCGTTAAGTTATCTGGCAAATGAAAAGGACTAATCATTTATCCGGATGAAGTAATTCTGTATCAGAATTTACATAACGAAAAAGCACTGGGGGAATTCCCCAATGCTTTCCTGATTTTGGTATGATTTGATTGTTTACCGGCTTTCAGCGAAAATAAAAGGTCCGGCTATGATTTTTTTTCTGACTTCTTGCAAGTGGAAATACCGAAGAGAACATACATCGGACAAAAACTGATGATGCTGGTTAATACAAATATTGCTGCAATAATAAGCAATACAATGGCTAAAGTACCCTGGATAATTGCAGCTTGCTGCAAAACAACGATTACGACAGCGACAATCAGTCGGATTATGCGGTCTGTCAGTCCCATATTTTTCTTCATGACTCAGATGATTTGGTTGATCTTTATTTTAGAAACATTTGACCGATTGCTTTGGTTCTGAGATAATTCACATAAAGAATAGCATTATCTTTGCAATGGAAATATTTAATCCATTAATCAATGAAGAAGAAACAGAACGGACATGTCACAATGACCGACTACGTTAAAGCGATGAAACGCGCCAACAGGGAGCTGGAACTCCAGAATTCAACCGGGTTTAAAGCTGTTACCCGAATCCACAAGTCAAAGAAAGCTTACAACCGAAGAGAAGGAAAACGAACTGATTTCGATACCATCTCTTCTTTTTTTTTAGGAAAATCCTTCCATTTTATTTATAGATAAAAACTTTTCCCTGTTTCGTTCCGTTCTTAGTTCATTGATTAACTTTTAAAAGAATACCATGGAAGGAAAGAAAACCTATTTGAAGGTCATTGTCATGATCTTTATGATTCTGATCTTTATGATTCCCATCGCATTGATTCAAAACCTGATTAAAGAGCGGGTACAGACACAACATGATGCAATCAGTGAAGTCTCCTCCAAGTGGGGCAATGAACAGACGATTGCCGGTCCCATTCTCTCTATCCCTTATTATGAGGTGATCACGGATAAGTCTAAAGTCACCCGGAAAATTGTTCGCTTTGCCCACTATCTCCCTGATTCATTATATGTCAATGGGACGCTGTCTCCCGAGATGCGTTACCGCGGGATTTATCAGGTGGTTGTTTACAATTCCAGGCTTGGGGTAAGCGGGATTTTTAATTCCATCAATCTGGAACAGCTAAAGACTCCGATGGAAAATATTTTGCTCAATGATGCTTTTCTGGCACTTGGTATTTCTGACCTGCGGGGAATTGAGGAACAGATTACCCTCAAATGGAATAAACAGATTCAGGGATTCAACTCAGGTGTTGGTACAAATGATGTCCTTGAATCGGGTATCAGCACGCATGTCCGATTGTCTGCCGACAGTTTGCGAAAAGGTAGCCGGTTTAACCTCAATATAGAATTGAAAGGTTCACAGTCGTTGAAGTTTGTTCCGGTCGGGAAGATTACTCAGGTAAAGATTTCCTCGAAATGGAAAACTCCGAGTTTTGATGGTGCATTTCTGCCCGATAGCCGCCAGGTAAATGCGAAAGGTTTTTCAGCTTACTGGAAAGTCCTGCACCTCAATCGCAACTATCCGCAAAGCTGGACAAACGATTCCTATAAAATAAACGACTCTGCCTTTGGTGTTAGCCTGCTTATCCCGATTGACCATTACCAGAAGGCGGAACGTGCCGTCAAGTATTCCTTTGTGTTAATCACCCTGACCTTTCTGTTGCTCTTCTTTATCGAATTGCTCAACGGGGTGAATGTTCATCCGTTCCAATACCTGTTGATTGGATTGGCACTCTGTATTTTCTATACCTTATTGTTGTCCATATCCGAACATCTGAGTTTCAATGTCTCCTACTGGATTTCGGGAGTTGCCACCATCGGGCTGATTACTCTATACAGCCGAAGCATTTCCGGCATGAAGCAAATCTATCTGTTGATCATGGGTGTACTGATTATCCTGTACGGATTTATCTTCACCGTGCTGCAACTTGAAGATTATGCCCTGTTGATGGGTAGCATCGGACTCTTTGTTATTTTGGCAATAGTGATGTATTATTCGAAAAAGATAAACTGGTACGATATAAAGATAATATGATGAGACAAGATGATATTCATCCGGTTGAGGTATTCGCCGGAACAGCCTGGGAAGCCGGGTTATTGAAAAGTATGCTGGAAGATGCGGGCATAGATGTCTATCTGGTGGATGAAATACGGGGAACTCTAACACCCTGGCACGTGGCTCCCGGAGGTGTGGGAGCTGTAAAGGTTACCGTTTCCAGTGAAGATGAAGCAGAAGCCTGTAAAATAGCGGACGCTTTTCAGGAAAGTCTGAAGAACGAGGAATAATCTTTTTTCATTTACCACAGAGTGCAAAGAGTTTTTACAATGAGAATCACAGAGGTGTTTATTCTATCTCTGTGGTTCTCATTGTCTTTTTTAGTGAATTCTCTGTGGAAAAATAAGGGTAGAAAATACGTGTTATTTTGTTCACTCTATTTATCTACATTCTGTTTTTGATAATAAGCCATGCTGTTCCGATATTTTCTAACCCTTTGTGGAAATGGGATTGTCTTACTTTGCATCCCTTAAGTAAGACCGAAGATTATTTCCCATTATGACATTTATTACCCGTAATTCTTTTCGTTTTCTCTTTTCCCTGATTGTAATTATCTCTTTTCAAGATTCATTTGCGCAGGATAATCCTGTGATTTCTTCTGATTCGCTTCTTCATCGGATTTCCGCATTGGAGAAAAGACTGGAAGAAAATAAAAAGCTCTATGTGGGCGGATTCATCCATGTGCAGTGGAGTACATCGCCGCAGGCGGGTGTTCAGCGGGTTGGGGAGTTGTCTACCAGCGAACTGAACGAATCAAACTATAACCGAATCGGTGTCCGTCGTGGTCGTATCATCACGTCCTATGAAGACAAGGGTTGCATGGGATTCCTGCAATGTGACCTGACGGAAAAGGGAGTATTGCTGGTGGATGGTTTTATCAATGTACGGGAGCCGTGGCTGAAGATGTTTTCTCTGAAAGGCGGTCTGTTCAGTGACCCTTTTGGTATTGAAGTCCCTTTTGCCACTTTTAATCTGGAGTCGATAGAGAAAAGCCGCATCATTAAAACTCTTTTTCCGGATGATAAGGACCTCGGTGCAGTGGTTACTTTCCAACCGTTGGTTAAGAGTCCTTTGTCAGGATTGAAGCTGGAAACAGGATTCCTGACCGGAAATGGATTGGGCAAGGATGCCGATAATCATAAGGACTTTATTGCTCACCTTACCTATGCCGCATCTGCACATAAACTGAATTACAGTCTGGGCTCTTCACTTTACCTCGGTAAAGTGATTAATCGTAAAGGCTACTATTCCATGTCCGGCAAGCAGTTTGTACTCGCTACTGATACCTCCCGTTTTGCTAACCGGATTTATTATGGGTTGGAAGGGCAGGTAAGCCGTACCTGGTTGTTGGGTAAACTGACCCTTCGCGGTGAATATGTTTTCGGGTTACAGCCGGGCTCTTCAACTAAAACTCTTTCTCCGGGTCTTACTAACGTAGTTTCGGGCGATAACTATGAGCGCCTCTTTGCCGGAGGTTATCTCCATTTGGTGCAGGACATCCTGAATACCAAACATACCCTCAGTCTGAAATTTGATTGGTACGACCCGAATACCCGCCTACACGGGAATGAGATTGGAACTGCAGCTTTCAGTGGAGCGGCGGATATTACCTATGGCACCTGGGGATTCGGTTATCTTTTTCGCATGAATGACCATGTAAAACTGATGGCTTATTACGAACGGGTTATCAATGAAACTTCCCGTAACCTGACGGCATATAATCATGACATCAAAGACGATGTGCTCACATTGAGGATGCAGTATAAGTTTTGATGTGAAACATTTTCTCAAAATGGGGGCTTTGCCGCAGCAAGAACGCGGATTTCAGCACTTTTAGAGACTTTTTTAAAGAGATCCAGTGTTGTTTGCACCACTTCTCCCCATCTGATAGTTATCGGATTTGGGGACAAGTGGCATTAATACAGCTTCTTAGTACGGTAGCGCAGATAAATTGATCAAGGAGAAACGGTGGGATAGTATCCGGTTGTTGCTCCTTTTTTGATGTTTATCGGCGAGTGATAACATACACCATGATTTCGAATATTCAGGGGTTTGTAGTTTTTTCCTTATCGCTGTCAGGTCTCCGATGCTGACAGGATAGCAGGGTGCAAACACCAGTCCTTTTAATCCACCGTACTGCGATGATTCCCTCACGATCTCAGCGTGTTTGCGTCTGTCGCTGTCAGGTAATCTTTCTACTCTCCATTTCCCCCACGGCTCTATGAGAGGCTGTGTAAAAACATTTTATATTTAGCTACCGTCCCTTTCTCTACGAGCGAAAAGAGCGGATGCGCACACAAAAGTCTCGCACTGTAAAGCGGCCTAAAGCGGCTTGATTTGGTGTTTCTTTGAAAGTGTATAAAATTATATTTTTTTGTTGCGTACGGAAATCTCAGTTCTTACGGTGTTATTCTTTTTATATACTCCAATCTCTTATATGGCAACACTCTTGTGTTTGACAAGGCGGAACCCTTTCGCTTGGTTGGAAATAGATGAAAGTTAGACTATACGCAAAGTATCGCAATAAAATTTAGACAGGCTCTTGTCAGCAGAATTTCTTATATTTGTTTTGAAAAACAACCGAACCATGAAACGAAAAGCCTTAACTCTGTTATTGGTTACTATACCCCTTCTCACTTTTGCCCGGAACGAGATTGACTCCTTATTACATGCGCTGGATAAAACGATTGACAATTATCAGATTTATGGACAACGAAAAGAAGATAAACTCAGTCGGCTCAAAGAGTTATTGAAGATTGCACCGAGCGATGAACAGCGTTACAGTATTTGCGGTCAGCTTTATAACGAATACAGTCCCTATACTTCTGACTCAGCTCTAATATATGCCCGAAAGAAGCTGCAAATAGCGGAAAAATTAAATAACAAGCGGAATATTACAGATGCGCGCCTGAATCTGGCAGCCATTATGGGTACTGTCGGAATGTATAAGGAAGCAATCGATATTTTGGGGATGGTTGATATAAAGTCTTCACCGGACCTGAAAGCTTATTATTATCATATCTATCGGACCATCTATGGGTCTATGTCAGATTATGCAGTTTCCAATCAGGAAAAAGTGCGCTATGATATGTTAACCGCCCGGTATCGCGATTCTCTGCTTGTCTCAAACCCTCCAAGATCAAGTACGCACATCATGGTGAACTCAGATCGTCTAATTGTAAACCGAAATTATGATGCCGCATTGAAATTGTTACTTGGATATTTTCCCACTATACCTGTTGAGAATCATGACCGCGCCATCATTGCCTATAGTATTTCGCAGGCTTATCATGGAAAGAAAGAGCGGGAACAGGAGAAGAAATGGTTGACAATCTCTGCTATTTCAGATTTACAATCAGCCAATAAAGAATATATCTCACTGCGTAGCCTCGCATATCTTCTTTACGAAGATGGTGATATTGATCGGGCCTACAAGTACATGAAACGTTCGCTGAATGATGCTCTTTTTTGCAAAGCAAGATTGAGAACCTACGAAATATCGCAGATGATGCCCATTATCGATAATGCTTATGGTCGGGAGAATCAGGCCAGACAGCGTCAGTTGGTTATTTTCCTGATTAGCATCAGCGTCTTGTCTCTGTTTTTGATTATTGCAATTGTCTCGCTTTACCGGCATATGCAGAATCTGGCAAAGGCCCGAAAAGAGATTAGTGCGGCGAATGACCGGTTGAGTGCATTGAATCAGGAATTGAATGAAACCAATGAACAACTCAAAAATACCAATATCACGCTTTCGGAGGCCAGCCTGATCAAGGAAGAATATATAGGCCGGTATATGGATCAATGCTCGGTCTATATTGATAAACTGGACGAATACCGTCGCCAGTTAAACAAAACGGCTACGGCTGGTAGAATGGAAGATTTGATGAAGGCTATAAAGTCAAAGCAATTCATCGAAGATGAGTTGGCCGAGTTTTATTCTAACTTTGACAGTACCTTCCTGCATCTTTTCCCAAATTTCATTGAAGAATTTAATAGTCTATTAGCAGAAGGGGAAAAGATAACTCCAAAACCGGGGGAGCATCTGACGACTGAACTTCGCATTTTTGCATTGATCCGACTCGGTATTACTGACAGTGTGAAAATCTCACACTTTTTGCGTTATTCACTTTCTACCATTTATAATTACCGGACTAAAATCAGAAACAAAGCAGCCGGTCCACGTGATGATTTCGAAAATCAAGTGATGAAGATCGGAACAGGAGAGAAGTCATAGAGTTTATATACAAATACTAGTCATATTTTTCTTTTACATTTTATTTTTTCCTCAAAAAGGCCCTTGGGAATTCATTCTCAAGGGCCTTTTTTTATCCAATTTCACTACAATATCCTCTTCTTGTTGTTTTTGTAATAGTTTGAAATTTAATGTGATATGTTTTTTGTGTGCCTTGTATTTACTACATTTTGTTTTCAAAGAAAATTATCTGTATTATCTGATTATAATTTTGTGTTGAAGAAACATAATGGTCGAATCAATTGCCTCAGACAAGGGTAATTAATAACAACCGCGAAATATATTCTCTACTACTAATTACAAACCTTTAAATCGCAACCTATGAAAAAAGAGTATATCACTTAATCTGGAATAAACTTCACACAAGGGAAATTACCTTTGGGAAATGGTGACCCAAATCAATTTATCAATTACAGAAATGAGCAAATCAGAATCTAACTAATCCCAAAAATAAACGTGTCAACTTTAAATTCTAAAACAAGGGTATATCTAAAGAAAGGGCTATGCAGTATAATAATGCTATGGTGTATGCTGTTAATTTCGACCGGCGCTTTTGCCCAGACAGCAAAAACGATTTCCGGAAAAGTGGTCGATGCCAAAGGCGAAGCTTTGATTGGTGTAAGTATCTTAGTCAAAGGGACTACAACAGGAACTATCACTAATGTAGATGGGAAGTTTACCCTGTCAGTAGGAGCGGTAAGTAATCCGGTGTTACAGGTCTCTTATGTCGGGTTTATTAAACAGGAGGTTGAAGTAAAAGGAACAGCTCCGCTTCGAATAGTCCTGGCAGAAGAATCTAAAAAGATCGATGAGGTAGTCGTTGTTGGTTACGGTAGCCAGCGCAAGAAAGATTTGACCGGTTCTGTTTCTGTTGTGAAAACCGAAGACCTGAAGTCATTGCCTGTGCCCAGCGTGAGCGATGCTATGCAGGGACGCGCAGCTGGTGTGCAGGTCATTTCATCGGGTACTCCGGGTAGTGATGCGACTTTCCGCATTCGTGGTACAGGTACTATCAATGATAATAACCCGCTGATCGTCATTGACGGGTTGCCGGTGTCTGGCGGTTTGAACCAGTTGAATATGGATGACGTAGAGTCGTTGCAAGTGTTGAAAGATGCTTCGGCAACTGCTATCTATGGTTCGCAAGGGGCTAATGGCGTTGTAATCGTTACCACCAAACGAGGTAAAAGCGGTAAGGGGCAAGTGAATTTCAGTTACTCTTATGGTATCCAGAATGCAACCCATATGGTGAAAATGTTGAATGCATCGCAGTTTGCAACGCTTGAAAATGATATTCTCGGGAATGCGGGCATTACAACTAATCCTGCTTTTGCCGATCCTTCCAGTATGGGTAAAGGTACCGATTGGCTGGGGGCTATGTTCCGTACGGCAGCCATGCAAAATTACTCTATGTCTTATTCCGGAGGTAGTGAAAATACGAACGTATATGTTTCGGGTAACTACCTGGATCAGTATGGTATTGTGATCAATACGGGCTTTAAACGCTATACACTTCACATCACCACGGATACAAAAATTTCATCCCGGTTGAAATTCGGAAACAGCCTGACGTTGAACCATGACATCAAACCGAGCGGATCATACAGTATCCAAAGTGGCATGTTAGCATTACCCACACAGGCTATTACCGACGAAAGTGGTAAT
>JAUZOF010000169.1 GCA_030706585.1 Bacteroidota bacterium | reverse complement strand
GCCAGAAGGAGCTGGATCCGATTGAAAAAGGACTGGCCAGTCTGAATCTGCACATTCCGGTATATGTGGTTTCAATCAACAAGACCTTTTCGGAGGACATCATCGGGTTTGATGCCACCAAAGCACACCTGATGCCTCATTCGGGCACCTATCTGCCCATCGGACAAAGCCGTTATCTGCTCTACAACAATGCCCTGACAGACGATGCGGTATTCAATGCCAGTGACGGATATCCCCTACCGATGAAGGTTACCATTCAATGTTTTCCGGCTAAAAATGAAGAGTATCAGACAGATAAGGCAAACTTTGACAGCCCTGAAATAAAAGAGAGCATAAAAGCAGAGAGACAATCGCTGGAAAATGAGTTGTTGCGTCAGGTTTGTCTCTTCAGCCGCCTCTATTGGAAATCTGTCAAAAAGCAATCTATGCCGGTTACGCTCAAATACCCCGAGATGCTGGCTCAAATCGTCCCCCACTTTTCCCGACCGGAGATACCGCGAACAGGAAAAGAGACGCTTTGGTTCCTGTAAAATACGAATTATATCTTACTCCATGAACCATCCGGCAAGCGGCTTTAAGCCGCTGCCCGGTTGCCCTCACCCCTCCATTCCGACATTACCTACATTACCGACATCCCTTTCCCCACATAGTACCTTTTACCGACATTCCGCTCTCCTCTCCTTTCCGACAGTGTACTTTGCCGACATTTTTCCCATTGGCACACATCTTGAACTTTGCATCAGCGGAAGGCATTCCGGGCTTTAAGCCTCGCTTCCTGATGGTGATCAACATCAGGGAATCGGTGGTTTGAAGAACGAGCTGAAGCTGATAATCAGGTGATCAACAGATTCGAGCAGAGGTTCATTTGCAGATTTTTCAATTATTCATTTATAAACAATTTTCAATCATGGGAAAATTAGCGATGGGAATCCTCGGTGGATTCAGCGGTACAGTCGGTACAGTAATCGGATCAGTGAACAAAAACGGCGATGACATCATTCGCGTCAAGTCAAAAAAACCACGTACTTCGCAAACCGAAGCGCAAATCAATCAACGCACCAAATTCGGGCTGGTGACCCAATTTATGAAACCTCTAAATCCGATCCTGAAAGTCGGATTCGCAGGGGTAACTCCGGTGAGTATGTCTCCTTACAACTACGCTTGTATGCTGGCGCTCAACAAGGCCATTACCGGAACGGCTCCTGACATCGAGCTGGACTACAGCATGATACGAATCAGTGAGGGGTCTTTAGCTCAGGTGGTTAAACCAACGGCCCAACTGGTCAACGGAGAGGTCAAATTCGTTTGGAGTAACAACAGCGAATCCAGTTCGGGAGACATTACAGACCAGGCCATTCTGGTAGTATATAATGCCAATAACAGCCAGTACAGCTATTCAATCGGCAAAACTACCCGTGAAGCGTTAGGCGGAACATTGGCACTACCCAATCACGAGGCAGGAGACCAACTGCAGGTATTCCTCTTCTTCAAAAGTGCAAGCGGAACAGAGGTTTCCACCAGCCAGTATCTGGGAACAATTACGATTTCGGAGTAATCTCTGATTCTCATAAATATACCCCGGCATAGTCTCAAAGAGTGTGACCGGGGTATTTTTTTCGCCAACATTTAGAGCCAGTTTAAATTTTAGCGAATCAGTTGAATAGTCCTAAAAAAGTATCGCAATAAAACTCAAATAGACTCTTATAAAGATTTCAATCTCCAAGTCACATTTATCATTCAAAAATATGTTAACTTTGGACATCAAAACAGAAAACAAAGTTATTCGGGATAGGAACTACTTTATCGTCAACACGTTTCAGGTTAACGTTTGTCTATCAAAAGGGAGACTCTCTAAGATATCCAAACCAAACAATCGGTCGGGATTACCCCTCTATAGTTTCAGAACTTATTTGTTTAACACTAAGCATCTAATCATGAGTAAAAATCAAAATCCGGAAGATTTCTCCGATAAAAATGAGCAACTCCGAAAAGAAAATGAAATAAAAAAGGAGAAATTGAGCCAGGAATATGGCGCAAAATTATCAGGAAGCAATAAAAACCTTTCACCGGAGATTGAAGGACAGTTTCTGGACTATATATTGAACTTTGAGAAGGCCTACGAACATGCTGAACCGATACAACTTTTCGATATGATCGGGAGACCTGAATACCGTAAGTCGGAAGATATTCCCGACAGTGAAATCAGAGAAGAACTGGACAATCTCTTTCTGCTACTCAATAAACACAACCTCACTGTGGACACTATTTGTGAGGTAGAAGAGCGTGAATTGTACCGGTTTATCACCGAAGAGCTTTTCCTTGAAGAGATCGATAACATGAAAGTCCCCGGGATGTTCACCCACTTTACGTATGAAGAGTTTCATCCCAATCATGCTTATGACATTGAAAACCACAGCATCGACTTTTTCAGAATTTACCTGGACAAGAAAAGCACCTATTACACAACCTTCTTGTCAAAAGAGGCTGAAGCAGGAAACTGGCATACTGATTTCAGAGCCTCCTTCAGAGCATTCACCATCCGGAAATTCTCCATCACGAAGCTCTCTTTTGATCTGGAAAAAGCCCGGGTGCAGTTCGAATGTGACTTTACCGGAGAAATTGAAAACTCAATAGAGAAGGTTCGTTATTCCGGGAAAGGAAAGATGGAGTTGGTCAATCAATGGGGTTTCTGGTGCATCGACAAACTGATATTACCTCAACATTAAACACAACGATTTCCACCAAATATCATAAAAATCATGGGCATCACCATTCATTACCGCGGACGATTCAATCCTGCCGCCAACTTATCAGAAATGATCGACGAGATCGAAGACATTGCCCGAACACAAGGTTGGGAATATTTTATTTTTGAGCGGGAATTTCCTGTTGCGCTGAACAGAGATACGATGACTCAAAGTCCTCTCATCACTGATACCGACAACATCTACGGTATCTCCTTCACGCCCCCCCATTGTGAAGCGGTGCAATTCACGTTTCTGTCCAACGGTCGCATGAGCAATCCGCTCAACTTTCAGTTATACAGCCATTCTACCGATCCTCAGGAACAGGAATTCCTTTACATGCTGTTTACCAAAACGCAGTTTGCCGGTGTTAAAACCCATATGGTGATTGTTGCATTACTACGCTATCTGAGCAATAAATATCTCTCTGAATTTATCGTAAATGACGAAGGAGAATATTGGGAAACGGGAGATAAGTCTCTACTTGAAAGCAATTTCAAAAAGATTGAAAATTATATCGACCTGGTTCAGAATAGCTTTGAAGCATTTCCAATCGGTGAAGAGGAATCAATCGAGCAATACGTTGACCGGTTGATGGGATATATCTTTAAGAATAAATGAATACCTATACAAACAATAAGCTTATGAATTCCCATTATGACTATTTAGAAAACGCACACAACAACTTGCCAGACAAGCTTTCTGATGATGAACTGGAGCAATGGGGAAAAACGCTCTTTGAACCTGATAAAACAATTGCAGAGAAAAAACAAGCTTTAGCAATTTTAGCTCACAACGGCAATGTAACGGTACATCAACATCTGAAAAAATACGCTGAAAATCCGGATCCGGAACTGAAAGAATGGGCTAGTCTGGCATTAGGCGAATCCCTTCTTTTTCTACGTAGCGAATTGGGGGTTGACGATGAAGATTTTATATATACCGGCATCGGGAAAAACAATGATCAACTGAGGTTTTGCTTCATGCTGCTACCCCGTGAAGAAGATCTGTTTTTTGAGAACTGGCAAACTATTCTCATAGAAAAGGAAGCCAACGATATTGCCCGGAAACTTGACTGCGAGCCAGAATGGTACGAAGCCAAAGGTGATCATTTCTTATTTAGCATTCTTATGCCCACAACGATTTCCGTCGCCTCATTTGTTGAAAAAGTTATCGGAAACTGCAACCAATTGGGCAACTTCATTCTGTATGATTATTATTGTGGCTGTGAGAAACCCGACGATTCCGAAATATCGGAGATCATGGATATTGTAAGGGGGAAAATTCCACCACCTGAGTTTTAATTATACAGGAAGTATTGCTCTGTCTATTCTCTCTTTTCCAGGTAAATCCTGTTATCATCCCCCGGGAGAATCCTCCAGCCCGGCAAACGGGATTCCCGATTTAGCATTTTCACCAGCCATTGAGTATCAGTGTAGGATGCCTTGTTCAAACGGAATTTCCGAATCTGCATGGGGGACATTGTCAGACTGACTAAATTACCGGTGAATGGATCGGTTTCGACAAAATACATCAAAGCCAAATCCGGTCTGTACACCTCTTCCCCACCTATACCCTCATAGTCGTTCAACAAATCACCACACCCGTACAGAATTAGTTTGCCTTTATACACTTCAAATCCTTTTACGTGATGAGAAGAGTGCCCATGAAGAATATCCACCCCGGCTTCATCAATTAGCCGATGAGCAAAACGAACATAACTTTCAGAGGTTTCATATCCCCAATTCGCACCCCAGTGAATCGAAAAAACGACAATATCCCCCTCTTTCCTGAAAGATGCGATCTTTCCTTTTATCTGCTGAAGAGTCTGTTCCGACAGATCAGGCAAAAGATTTACTCCAGCCCTGTTTGCAGTAGCGGCCCACTCTTCAGGAACTCCGCTGTAGAGCGTTCCGCAGGAATAGATAATCACCCTGCCTTTGCCCTTAACCGGAACGATAGCAGGGGTCTCTGCCTCATCTAGCTTTACTCCGGCACCTGCATAATGAATACCTGCTTTTCTCAAAGTAGAAAGCGTCTCTTTCAGGCCTGAATAGCCCCAGTCCAGGACATGATTATTAGCCAGGGAACAGTAATCAATTCCGGCCGCAGTAAGACATCCTATATTGCGAGGATTCATCCGGTAGTTGATCTCTTTATCAGGCCAACACTCTTCGCTGGAAGTCACGGCCGTTTCCAGGTTGATGATTTTGATATCGGGACTGAATCGCCTCAATTCCTTCAAACCATCGCCCCAGATGTAGGAATCATTCACGGGATGTGGTATCGGTCCGTTAGCCTTCTCAGCAATGCGGATATAATCCCGGGCATCACGTACATACGATTCATAAATAACAGGTGAAACCGGATAACGAAGGATCTGGTCAATTCCTCTTCCTGTCGCCACATCACCGCACAGAAAAAGTCTGATTGTAGCGGGAGGATCTTTTGGGCTAGTGTTTGAAAGATGGGGATGGTTCATGGTTTCAAAATGAGTAACTGTGTTTTTTCTTTGAGGATACCGGGATGAATCCGAACAGGCTGTAACGCAAAAAGGGATGATAACAAGCAGTAAAATTTGCCAGATCCATCGGATTCGCCATTGTTTAGTAGCGTTATTTGTATTCATTCCTTTTGAATTTTAATAAGCGATTCATCTGCTACATCATTCTGTTGATTCATTGCATATTGATGACTATTTCGTAACGTATGCATTTCTACTTTTGTTTTTAACACCGGAAATTATTCAGTGGAAAGAGCTGATTATTAAAATAGATTTCAGAGCTATATCCGGGTTGAACAACAAATTATAAATACCTTTGTAGATAACCCGCAAAAGGGATATCCACCTAAAATTATACTTATAAGCTGATACTTATGTTAGGAGCAATTATAGGCGACATTGTAGGTTCGCGTTTTGAATTCCGTGATTTTAAAAGCAAAGCATTTGAGCTGTTTCATCCAGAATGTGACTATACCGATGACACGATATGCACGGTCGCGACAGCCGATTGGTTGATGAATGACGAAGCTTTGCAGGCCTGTCAATACCAGGTAACCCTGCTTGACTATTGCCGCAAATACCCCAATCCGATGGGAGGTTACGGAGGCTCGTTTGCCCGCTGGATAAGAAGTGAATCACCGAAACCCTACGGCAGTTTCGGAAATGGCTCGGCCATGCGCGTCTCTCCTATAGGATGGTTTTGCAATACGCTGGAGGAGACGTTGGATGTAGCGGAACGTTCCGCTACGGTCACCCACAATCATCCGGAGGGAGTGAAAGGGGCACAGGCAGTAGCTGTTGCCATCTTTCTGGCCCGTTTCGGAAAAAGCAAAGAGGAGATTAAGGAGGATATTGTCACTCGTTTCGGTTATGAACTGGATAAAACGTGCGACCAGATAAGACCAACCTATCAGTTTAATGAGACCTGTCAGGGAACCGTACCTCAGGCTATAACCGCATTTCTGGATAGTACGGACTTTGAAGAGGCTATCCGCCTGGCTGTTTCACTGGGAGGAGACAGCGATACGCTTACCTGCATTACCGGGGCAATTGCAGAGGCTTACTACGGCATCCCGGATGCGTTGGTAAACAGAGCATTGCAATATTTACCAGAAGATCTACTTGAAGTCTGTACTACATTCAGAAGCCGGATAATCAGATGATTTGCATTTCCTACTTCATTCATTTAATTGATAAGCTATGAAGACGTTTCCGAGAGTCACCCCGGCATACATCACCACCCTTGCCGATAATGAAATCTTTGTATTCGGCAGCAACATCCACGGCATGCACGGTGGTGGAGCCGCACGACTGGCCCTGAAGTGGGGCGCCATTATGGGACAGGGAGTCGGTCTGCAAGGCAAGACCTACGCCATCCCGACCATGTTTGGCTCGGTCGGGGAAATTAAACCCTATGTCGATGAACTTATCTGCTTTGCCCAGCAGCACCCGAACTACCACTTTTTGGTCACAGAAATTGGATGCGGTATCGCAGGATATACACCTGAAGATATCGCGCCGCTATTTGCCCGGGCAGTTACAGACGATATTCAGAATATCTGGTTGCCGGAGCGCTTTGTAAAGGTAATTACCGGAATTGACAAAGGGAAATAATATATTTGCAAAACCCGATAGAATAGAACCAATGTTTGACAAAGAGAATTACCGAAATAACATAGACAGCCATCCCCTGTTCCAAAAAGGGAATGAAATATTGGAAATGGTCATTCAGATTACCGACCTGATTCCTGAAACTGAAGACCATTTAAATACCATCAAGCGAATCATGCTGGAGGATGCACTTGTACTAACCTCCAAAGTAGCGGGTGCAGAGGGCGGTGACCTGTATGACCTGCGCATGGAATGTGCCGCGCTAATCCGCAAGGCTGCCCGCAACCTGATGGTACAAAATCATACACTGGAGATGTTCGGTTTCGAGCACACCGAATACTTCGATATCGTTCGCAAACTGATTGACGAATATCGACTGCTCTTTATCGATTGGGTGGCGGGCTTCGATAAATGGAATTATATCGTGGATGACTGGGGATTATTTAATCCTCCGGGCATCGGACCATTTGATGGGGAAAATAGTTCCCTGTAGTTGAGTACCCACTCTAAAACATTTAGCAAACTCTTATGCACAATATCACCAGCTTATCATTCTCCAGACGACTTGTACACAAAGTCGCATTTGCCATCATTTGCCTGATTCTTACTCAGTCAATTTCTGCAAAGAAAATAAAGTCTGCTCTCTTGCCCCAAAACTGGACTATCGAGCAGGAATCTCCCCAAACGAAAGTGAGATTTTCAAAAGACACCGTCGAAATAGATTCCCCAAAAGGCATTACCCTCTGGTACAATCAGCCGCTCTCGGGAGACATCACCATCAGTTACAAAGCATTATTCATCATGAATGGTGGTCCCAACGACCGGCTCAGCGATCTGAACAGCTTCTGGATGGCACAGGATTCTCTGCATCCCAATGATTTCTTCGCCCGGAAAGAGTGGCGGGGAGGCGTTTTCTCAAAATATTATTCCCTGAAAATGTACTATGTGGGCTTTGGCGGCAACAATAACACCACCTCCCGTTTCCGCAAATACGACGGCGACTACGACAGCTTCAAGCAAGGGAAAGTACGCCCCGATATCATCAAAGAATACACCGATGCGGTACATTTGCTCAAGCCCAATTACTGGTACAATATCAAAATAGAAGTCGTTGGGAATAAAATATCTTATACGTTAAATGGAGAAAAACTCTTTGACTATACTGATCCGGCCCCTTATCGGTCAGGATATTTCGGTTTCCGTACCGTACAGAGCCACCAAATGATTACCGGATTCAGGATTGAAAAACATTAAAAATCGGATAACCAAACGAATAAATGCAATAAACTGATTACCCCGATATCTAACAGGTATCGGGGTGTTTTTTTGTCTTATACAGATGGATTCACTCTATTTAAAATTGAATTAGCCAAATCCAATCGGTTTTCCTTCT
>JAUZOF010000168.1 GCA_030706585.1 Bacteroidota bacterium | reverse complement strand
GTAGGTGTCCACGTTGATGAGCGGTTGCATCACCTCCACTTTGGCGCTGAAGTCTTTCGTGTTGCCGGGATTGTTGAGGCGTGTGGGGTCGAAATCTGCCGCGGTCACATTCTCCTGTTGCAGCTTGAATCCGAATGCGTTCAGCGGATTGTTGGTTGCCATAGCTGTGTAACCCAGTTCCACGTGTGGGAGCAGGATAGCGTCCGTCTGGCGGTAGTTTGATTTGGCGATTTGGGCTTCGAGGCCCGATACTTTGAGAGAGGTGTTGTTGGCCATCGCGCTGGAGACGGCCTCTTTCAGCAGGAGGCGTTTCCCTGCGGGAGCTTGTGCTGCCATTCGTTCCCCGGACGCTATGCTTCCCATCAGCAGGGCTATTGCGAGGATGCGGCTTTTTAGTGTAGTAACTGCCATATTGTTTCTGATTTTTGTTTTCATACCGCAAAGGTAGAGCAGGCAAAAATCGTGGTCAGCTACTTTTGTTACATAAGGGGGATTTTGATATTTCGTGGTTATTTTCAACCTTTGTGATAGTATTAATAAACTGACTATGTTACATAAAGACAGCCTGTTTAGGAGCTTAACCCAGAACTATAAGAGTATAATGTGGATTTGTATCATTCTTTTGATTATTCTCTTTTTTACAGATAATTTCTTTTTCACAAATAAGCAAAAGGTAAAAAACGATGGTTATTTGATTAGAAATGAACGTACTGCAGTAAAAATAGCCGAGGCTATTTTATTTGAGCACTATGGGAAAATGAAAATATATTTGGAGAAGCCATTTACTATTAGTCTTAAAAGTGATAGTTTATGGTATATAGAAGGGACTTCATATACAACTGGATTTGCAAGTGGTGGTGTATTTCACATTACGTTATCAGCAAGAAACGGAAGAGTAATTGAAATGTATCATGACAAATAATATTCCATATTTAACGGAACATCCACAACGCAAAAACATCATCTATGGACATTGACAAAAGCCAGTTGGTAAAAGAATTTGGGCTAAGTATCTCGAGGCTGGCTCATCGCATGATACAGAATCAGGAGTTGGCCAAAGAAGCTGCGCAGGAAGTATGGTTTGAGATAATCAGAAGCATAGATTCATTTCAGGGAAATTCAGAGATTTCGACCTGGATTTACTCCATCGCTAAAAGGACGATTTTGCGGTATGCCGGGGCAGAAAGGACCTACTCAACGATGGAAATCAATAACCATTTTGAGCTTGAACCGATTGACTACGATGGGGCGGAGGAAGAAAAGAGACAATGGGTGAAGGAAAAGTGCGATTACTGTCTGACCGCATTTTGCCATTGCCTGAATAATGATGCCCGGTTGATATTCTTGTTTCGGGAAATTGCCGGTTTGCACTATGAGCAGATTGGTCATATTATGAATCTGAAAGAAGAAAATATCAGGCAGATATCAACCCGTTCACGCGAAAAGGTCAGGCATTTTATGAATAACAATTGTGTGATTTACAATCCTCAGGGCAATTGTAAATGCAGGATTCGGAAACATGTCATAGATGTAGATTTGGATAAAGAATACAATAGCTTATCCCGTGCGGCTGAACTGGTCGCTTTTTATCAGAAATTCGATAAAGAACTTCCACAGAAAAATTATTGGGAAAAAATAATATCCGAAGTTTTCACAGAATGATGTTTTTCTCCACTAAACAGGTGTATTACTTTAAATGGAGAAAAAATGGACTACAAAAATCTGACTGCTCCCTGTGGGAGAGATTGTTTCAACTGCTACTTTTATCTGGCATCGCAGGATGAGAAATACAAATCAGCTTTGGCTGCAAAGCTTGGACTGGAACCTGACAAGGTGGCGTGTCCGGGATGCCGTAACATCAAAGAGGATTGCCAGGTGCTCAGGAATTATGGCTTTTCCGGTAAATGCAAAATCTATCGGTGTGTGACAGTGAAGGAGGTGGAGTTTTGCAGTGATTGCACTGATTTTCCGTGCGATTTACTGCATCCTTTAGCGCATGGAGCCGAGCGGTTTCCGCACAATCTGAAAGTATATAACCTTTGTATGATCAGGAAGATGGGATTGGAAAACTGGGCCATTCATCAGGCAAAACCTTCATTTGACCGCTATTACAATGATAAGCTGGACTCTTGCTTGTGATGAAAGGGTAAATACTTTTTTATGGTACTCACATTTTCCGGCAACTCCTATCTTACGGGAGCAGAATTTCTATAAGAACAAAAACGTCCGCAACCCTCTGGTGAACCTAGAACCTTGCAGACAGTTATCTACAACCTCCTAGAATTTCTAGGAGGTTGTAGACAGCTGTCGGGAACCTGCTAGAAATTCTAGGAGGCTGTAGACGATAATCCGGGACCAGCTAGAAATTCTAGTTCCTTGCGGACAGCCGTCGCGGACCTTCTATAAATTATAGCGGGTCCGCGACGGTTTTTCCGGTAAATCCAAAACGGATTTGCTTTCCTGTCAGATCGGGCAGATTTCTTCTTAAACGGCATGGAACACTGCTATCAAACATAAATAATTGAAGCCTTCAGGCCTTTGCTGTAAAGAGAATGTATTTATCTTTGTATTTAGAATCAAACCAAATAATACTGAGGAGTAATGAATGCAGCTCTAACTCCTTCTATTCGATTTGCGAAATTTATTACCAGGGATAACGATGCGAGTGTAATTATTGCAAATGTCAGATTTATCACGAATAAGAAACATCCTAAATTTGGAATGTGTCACATCTTTACGGATGATCCTGATCATACTTTATCTTCTCATCCGCTGTACGATGCATTGTATATGACTGAGGAAAGTGCCCGTAAGGTATTGTCAGATAATGACTTTGTAGAGGTGTGTCCTGATTTTAATGCGCACGATATTGATCACCTGAAATTAGTGAGGGATTACTTGCCTGATGTGTGGATTGAGTGTTTTAATTCCTGGTCGAAGCAACTCAGGACAACTACTTAATCTCAAGCAATAGAGAGAACTTTTAATCTGAATAACCGCTCTATCTGGTGTTATTAAGCGAGAAATTTTACGATACAAAAAATACGAAAGCCTTCCTGTCAATTAAGACGGAAGGCTTTCCCTATCTGTGAAAATCCGTGTTGTGCAGCATCTGTGTCATCCGTGTCCCAGACTTACCCCACCAATGTAATCTTATTCCGTCCCAATTTTACGATACCTTCCTCCTCCATCTGCTTGAGCAGGCGGGAGACTACCACGCGGGCCGTACCCAATTCGTTAGCCAGCAGTTCGTGAGTAACGGTGATGGTGTTGTTGTCGGTAAGGCTACATTTAGTCTTAATCAGAGAGAGGAGTCGTTCGTCCATTTTTTTAAAGGCGAGGGAGTTGACAATTTCCAGTAGCTCCTCAAAGCGTTTGTGGTAGAGGCGGAAGATGTATTCGAGCCACTCGGGGAACTCCTTGATGAGCGGCACCATCTTACTGGCCGGTATAAAGAGAATCTCCGTATCCTCTTCGGCAATCGCCTTGATCTTGGAGGTGTCGTTATACATACCGCCGAGGAATGACATGATGCAACTCTCACCCGCTTTGATGTAGTAAAGCAGAATCTCGCGCCCCTCATCGTCGGTTCGCATCACCTTGATGTTGCCGTAGGATACGATGGGTATGGCCTTGACGTAGGCATTCTCGCGCTGGATCACATCGCCGGCTTTAAACACTCTGGGGATGCTGTACTCTTCCAGTCGTTTACGGATCTCGGGTGAAGTGCGGAATTCGATGATGTCGTGTAGTGCTTGCATGATTATTTCCTTTTTTTTGTAAGGTAAAGATAGCGGATTTTGAAAGACCGGTCTTCAAAATGCAAATACAAACGCACTAACCTTTGATTAGATTCCATTTGTTTTGTCTATGATAATATGATTTGTAGTCACTATCTAATAGATTCCAATTTGCCGAATTGCAGGTGGTTATATGGTCAATAATAGTCCCAGGTAGGAGGTAAAGATATTGCCGTTGATAAGGCTGTGTCCCGCCGAGAAAATCAGGTGAACTTTTGTACTTGCATTGAACGACCCTCCGATATTAAATGCTGTAACGGGTTTTTCACCAATCACATCCGTCGAATGATAATAGAGTTCACCTCCCAGCATCTGGACAGGAGAGAGGTTCTATTGTGTCTCCCAACCCGAAAAGAAATAGTTTCGGTTGCCTGCTCCCGGATTGATCCAATATCCCACTCCCCCGTAGGTAGTGAATTTATCCCACGACTTTTGAGCCCAAACCGGAATGAATATTTTGGGCTTTCCATTACTGAAGATATCGCTCCTTACGGTAGGAACTTCAATAATCGGAAAGATTCCCACCTGTGGACGAGAATCGGTTTCTTGCAGAAAACGGTATTTGACTCCCACTTCGGTATCGGCATATCCGAAGCTTGCCTTCTGATGCGGTACGGTGGTGTAATTCACCGGAATCAGTAAATGAACCTGTAGATCAGGTACAAGTCCGTAATTTACTTCAAAATGGGGCGATGTCCCTGACCATACTCCCTGCTGGTAGTTGTTGACGGTGGAAACGTAATACTCCCAATGTTTATATTCCACCGGTTCGGGATCGTCGGTATTGAAAGGTGGCCTGGCATAGCTTTTTTGTGCACAGAGCAGGGCTAACAGGCTGGATATTATCAGTAGTTTTCGCATAGCGCTATTTGTAATTGGTTCTTGATTCTACAAATAACAGCATTGATGGAAGAGTTGTTTTGTAGGGGAGGGAAGATTGTCTTATTCTACGGATTAAATAGCTAAACGGCTAACGTTGTTTTTGTTGCTACAATATCGGTCGCACCTACGGCGCTTTGCCATACGGTGAAGTGCCGTAGGCACAGTCGATTTTGTTGCGCAGGATTTTAATCCTGGGCGGTTTGGATTTGCTCTTTGCGCTTTAACCTACAAGTGTTGTGAATATATTTTAAGTGTGCAAGTGGGGGGCGGGGAAAGTGGGAGAAAAAGAAGCCCTGTCGGGTGGGGCAGGGCGGGAATGTGATGTTGCGAAAATATAGAACTACTTTTTTATTTGGTTTGCTATGTTTGCGAAACTAAAGCCAACACCCCAATAAAAACCTTTATTATCAGTATGTAAGTTATATCCAGCTGTAATGAATATTTGATTTCTAAAAAAGCCAGCTATAGCCCCAGCTCCAATTTCAAGATCTTTTGTTGAGTCAAAGTCTAGATACGAAACATTAATACCTAAAGATGGCTCTAATCTTTTAAAAATGTTATTCTTAAATCCATTGTTTCCATAGGTCCAAAGCAATGATATTCCTGGTGCTCCTTTAAACCTAGAAGGGCTCACTGTGGTTTTATTATTCGGTTCTGAAATTCTATTAATTAATAGGAATGAATCGGAGACCTTAAGTCTCCAGCCAATTTCTTTGATATTGAAAGTTGCAACTTCAAGTTGAAGAGGTGTTGTTATTGAATCTTTGTTAGGGTAATATAGTAAGCATATTTCTAATATATCGCCTTCTTTAGCTCTTGATTCACGTAGGTCTATTGTCCCATCAAATAATTTTGAATATATTTTGTGTCCGACTAATACAGCTACACTATCAAGTTTGAAATCTTCGTTGATTTTATCAACTTTGAAACTTGACTTATTGGCTAAATCGAGAAATAATTGTAATGGATAGTTTAATACCACAAGGTCGCTATATACTATGTTTGAGTATTCTTTAAAATTTACAAGTGATATTGTGTCGCATGGTTGAAGTGTGTTAAGAGCATTAGAAAGTGTTTCAAGAAATTTGTTTGTGGATAAATTATCCTGTTTTAAGAGGGTAGAATATAAATTTCGGAGTTCTGGACTACCAGTGCTGAAAAACAAAAGGTATTTTTTTGTTATATCTAATTCACGTTTTAGCTTCTTGAGATCGATTATTTTTTCAAAGCAAAGACTTTTGTACTCAATAGAAGATTTATCAGATAACTTTTTATTGAGATTTACGATGCTATTTATTAATGTATCGTAATTATTTTGGTTACTTGCAGTATCATTGATTGACTGGAATAGCTCTGGACTTATAATAGAATAGTACTCTAGGTTTTTTTTAGTTAGAGAGTCAGATTTGCTTATATTGAATATTTGGTTATTGGATGCTTTTTTCTTTGATATAAGTGAATTAGTTAGATAATAGAGGCCAAATATAGTATCGGATTTATTTGTAATAATTTGTTTTGTTTGAGATATTTGGTTTTTGCTTGATCTTTTCCTGAATAAAAAATTTGAGCTATAGAAGTCATCATTGAATATATTATTAATTAATCTATTAATTTGATTGGAGTGTTCAATTAGACTGTGGAGATTTATCGCAATTTCCATTGGAGAAGCAGAATTAATTCCTATAGTTCCTTGTTTCTCTCCAACTTTCGAGTAAGGAGATACTTTTATTTGTTCGTTATTTATTTGTGAAATTATGGATATATTGCCGTAATAGCATGACTTTTTTGAAATGCTATCATGATCAAATATGATAGTAAGTAAGCTATTATTGTCAAGCGTTTGAACGGTTGTTCCCTGTTGATTATTATAGATCGTGCTTGTATGATTGGTTTGACGATTTAACTCTTTGATTGTAATGAATTGTCTTGGATCTATTCCTGTTTTTTCTTTCTGAGCAAATATCCTTGTAAAACAGAATACTGTTAATAGAATAATAAATATAGTTTTCATGGCTGTGTTTTTTTTGAAGTGATCTTGGGCTTATTATGATGCTTTGGTTTTAAATGGCCTTTAGAATTGCCTTACAACGAACATTGTAAAATTTGTCGGATCTATAGTGCTTGTGAAATGACGTAAGTATTGGCAATTTGAAAGAGGCGGTATTCATCTCTTGGCAATAAATAGACTTCAATTTATTTGCAGACTAAATTTTAGACTTCACCCCACCACATACACACAATACCCTCTCGGTGGAGCCCAGCATTCACCCCAGCCATCCTGATTGGTAATGACTTCAGCCGGGACGTTCGAATCATTCTCTCCGCGCCAGGCAACAGGGATAAGTTTGGTATTTGGCCATTGCGTTCTGGCCCAGGTACCATTCCATTTGGTTCCCAGGTTATTCAGCACAAAGATCAGTCCCCGTTGATTGGCATAACCGTTGCGTTGCATGATGTAGAGGTTATCTTCCACATACAAGACGGAGGTTGATCCGGCTGCATACTCTTCGTGTACGCGGACCAGTTGCGCGATACCGCTTTTTTCTCCTTCCAGTCCAAGCCCCCAGTCGTAGTAATCCTGCCAGAAAACGCAGGGATAACCCTCGTGGCTGAGGATAAAGGCATAAGCCAGCATCTTGTCGGTAACAATGGCATCATTACGTACAATGTCGTGGTTCTCGACAAAGGTGACAGCTCGTTCCGGATTGTCATTGAGCAATGTCCCCGGCTCGGTAAGTGTCCGAAGACTGAATCCGTAATTGCAGCAGAGGGACTTCAGTCTGTCTCGCAAGGGGAAGTCAAAAGCCGAAACCGGATTGTCGGACCAGGCATTGATTTCCGTAAGCCATTCGTCTATTACCCGGTCTTTTTCCCAGCACTCGCCCACACCAAAATGCTTTACTTCTCCTCCTTTCTTCATTGTTAGCATTTCCTGTATGGAGCGGATTAACCAACCGCCATATCCCAATACAAAATCATACCGGAATCCATCAAATCCGACATCCTCCAGCATCCACCGGGCCAGTTCCATCATTTGCGCATAGACATAGGGATTCCGGTGGCACAAGTCAGGCATATCACCGAATGTCCGGTTATCCCATCTTTCGAAAATAGAAGGATTGAAACATTCACGATCGCGGTAGAACTTGCCGCTGAGCGGTGTGAACTTCGTCCAACGCCAATTTCCATCAATAGGATTTTGCTCCTGTTCGTCTGCACCGCTATTATGGTTAAGCACCATATCGGCATTTACCTCCATGTTGTTGTCGTGAATCGTTTGGATCAGGCTAAATAGTTGGTCTTTATTGCCAAACCAGGTTGCTACACTTCCTTTTTGGTCATGTTCTCCCAGGTCATAATAATCGTAAGGGGAATACCCCATCGACAGGGCAGGATAAGCCTTGCTGACCGGAGGAAGCCATACGGCGGTAAAGCCCTGTTGGTGAAGGGAAGGCATTTTCGTTTGGATATATTCCCACCAACTCATATTCGGTTGGCTGTTGGGACAATCCCAATAAAAAGCTTGCATGATTACTCCCATGGTGAATAATTTTTAGAATTAAGTAACTGCGTTAATTGAAATGAT
>JAUZOF010000167.1 GCA_030706585.1 Bacteroidota bacterium | reverse complement strand
TGCTTCAGCATACATTAAATAAATATCTCCCAAACGCATATATGGCAACTGACACTCAAGGTTACCACTCCAGTTATACATCCCATCATACTTATTACACTGGTGAGGAACCAACTTCTGAATAAAATAACCGGTACGACTACCATTGTTCAACGATCTTTCTAATGCATCGGTCGAAAGTGTTAGGTAACGCAGATTTTCCTGCGCTGCAGGCATCGTACCATTCACAAATTTAAAACCGTCAAACATAATATCATGATAGAAACGAGGATCGCGATTTTTGAACGGGTGAGTAGGATCAAAACCTGAATCCGGATCATCCAAAGGCAAACCGTTAGCCATTCCATAGAATTTCACATAATTGGCTGTCGGCTGATGAATAATATTATCTCCTTCCACAACCTGATTTATTTTAGGGCCAAAAGTCTGAGCCAAACGATAGCAAGCAGAATTCACGCCAGGATAGGTACCCCGGAGAATTGCCTCGGTAGAACCTGGCTGCAACCATCCTTGTCCTGTGGTATAAAAGATATCTGAGAAACAACTGGTTGCATCACTTGATTTAATGTGGTTATAGATGTCTTTGTAATTAAATTGAGCCAAAGCATACTGAGTTTGATTACCTTCTACCAAAGAGAGCAACTCACCGAAAGCTTCGGCCGCTTTTTTACAATATGCAGCATCGTAATCATACGTTTTAGAACCACCTGTCTGAGCTCCATTTTTCATTAATGGACTTCCTGCCCATAAATAATCTTTGCCCAGATAACCAAGCGCTGCAATTTTTGTAATTCGCAACTGATTCTTATTCAATGTATTTTTACCTGCCACCGTTTTATCCCAATCTATAGGCAATAAATCAGCAGCTTTTCTAAAATCAGCGGCCGCACTGTCGGCACATTGCTGATAACTAAGACGAGGTAACGTTAATTTTTCACTGGAAGAAAGAACCTTAGTGATATAAGGTAGCCCACCCAGATATTCCATCAACTCAAAATGCCACCAAGCCCTAAAAAAGTATAACTGTCCGGCTACCAGATTTCGTTCCTCTTGCGTAGCCTCTGTCATTTTATCGAGATTGGCCAGACCAATATTTGCTTTTCGAATACAGTACCAGGCATGTGGCCACAAGGCGTGGCTCATTCTGTCGTTAGACGTAGGATTGGCAGAACCTTTATCTAACCAACAACCAGACTGTGATTGATTTTCAGACTGCCATGCCCAGAAGTTACCAAGATCAACCTGATGGGTCATATGCCAATCACCTTCTGTATTAAACATTTCATCATCACCCCAATTCCAAGAGGTGGTCCAATAGTTGTTTTCCTTATCAGGGATACAATTATACATCTCCTCTACAAACCCTTGGAAATTAGTGAAATTTTTAAAAGCTGCCGTTGGGTCTACGTTTGAGTCTGGTGACTTGTCCAAATACGATGTACAAGAGGCAAATACCAATATCAGTAATAATGCACCACCCCAAAACAAAGTCTTATATATTTTTTTCATCGCACTCTAAATTATAATGTTATTTTAAGACCTAAATTAAATCGCTTCACCGTAGGATAAGCTCCTTGTCCACTTGCGCCACCGTAATTCGATTCACGATCATCTGGCATTCTTGACCACACCCAAAGGTTATTTCCATTAAGATAAACCTTCAAACTAGTCATTCCAAACCTCTTAAGATCTTTACCGCTAACAGTATATGCAATTTCAGCATTTTTTAAACGGATATACGAACCATCATATAAGTATTGTGTTCCTGTGTTGTAACTTGGTGTCGATGACCAGCGAGGTACTGTAACATCGGCAGTCGGATTCTCCTTCGACCACCAGGTACCTTGGTCATATACAGTATTCAACTTTGAACCAAAACTTACCAAATTCACGTCACGAGTTACATTATTGACACCATAGAATTGCAGGTATAGACTCAATCCTTTCCATTCGCAACCAAGAGTCGCATTGTAAGTATTCTGTGGAGAACCAGAATATCCATAAGGTATATTATCTTTACTATCGATCACCCCATCACCATTGAAATCCAGCACATTGTAATCGCCTGGCAATTTTGACAAATCATTTTTGTCGTGCGGAGTACTTCCATAGATCTGGTCATAGTTGTTTACATATCCAGAACTGACATATGCTTTATATTGACCTATGCTATAGCCGGCTGCTTTTTGATATGCCGGCAACAATGCCGGGTCATCTTTCACCAAAATTCTATTTTTAGCATGGGTCATACTGAAATTACCCCACAAATGCATTTTGTTTTTCAACGTTTTATTCAGGCGTACTTCAATTTCATATCCATTGGTACGCACTTTTCCCAAATTCGCAGTAGCCGGACTTTGTCCAAAATAAGACGGAACCGAACGACTATTTCCATCTACAAGAATATCTCTCCGATTATCTTGAAAAACATCAACAGTTCCAGCAATTAATCCTTGCAGAAATGCATAGTCGGCTCCTATATTAAGTTTCCTTACTTTTTCCCAGTTTACATCAGGATTACCTACAGTAGCCTCTCTATACCAAGAATAAGGGCTGGCATTTCCGTTTAAGCTCATATTGGTTGCACCACCAGTCGACCATTGCGACATATAAAGGAAACGACCTCCGCTATCATCTCCGATTTCACCCAAAGATGCTCTGATTTTTAACATATCGAGAAACTTGATTGGTTTCATAAAGTTTTCCTGAGAAACCAACCATCCGATGGCTCCCGAATTAAAGAACCCGAAACGATTTTTGGCTGCAAATTTTTCAGAACCATTATAAGCTCCATTGTATTCGGCAAAATATTTATCGGAAAAATTATATGTTACACGGAACACCCAGTCTTCTCTATAACTTGGAATTACGCTACCTGTTGCTGTTTCCTGACGCTGAAACAACCCCATTGCAGTGACATTATTAAGCCCCAGTTTACGTGCCCAGTTTAACTGCATTTGATAGTTTACATTACGATAAGTTGAATAATCAGACACAGATCCACCCGAAGTAGACCACAGAACGCCCTGAGCATAATCAAACTTATTATTCTTGTCGTAATCAGTACTATAAGAAGCCACACCTGTATCAGGATCAATCCATTTCTGTGGGGCATCGTGGTACAGGTCATTTATCCCTCTCCCGCTATCGGCAAATGAGTTATCGAAAGATAGTGCCCCTCTAAAAGTCAATCCTTTGGTAATAAACTTCAAATCTTGTTCCAAGGCAAAGTCGGTAGTAATACGAGTATTGGTAAGAGTCTGAACACCACCAACAGACAACGCTTCAGCCGAGTTTGTAACATTGGAAACATTTGGATAATATCCCCAGGTTCCATCCGAATATTTTGGCAAGAAAACATCCGGAGCAATGTTATATGCCCCCGCCCATTGTTGAGCAACCGCCCAATCAGAGGTATTGGTATTACCCCAAGGCCGTTTGCTTAATGCGTTAGAACCTGCAATATTCACTTTTAAGGCTGTGGTTTTGGTTAACTGAAAGTCAAGGTTACTACGTACATTCAATCGATTGTACCCATAACCCGATTTATAGTCACGGCCATTGTCCCAAATTTTGAACAAGTCACCTTCGCGAACGTAATCGGCAGATGCGAAGTATTTCACAAAGCTTGTTCCTCCCGTTATATTAATATTTACATTATTCGAGGTTGTATAATCTTTAAAAAGTTCCTTCTGCCAATCAACATTCGGATAACGTTCAGCTTCCGTTACATTGGCTGGATAACGATACTTTCTAATAATATCTTGCGGTTTAATATATGCCCAAGATTCGGGGGTAAGGGCCAATTCATGTTCTATAGCAACATTACGTACCATTAAAGCATCGTAAGAATCTAATTTATTAGGTAATTTCGAGACTGTCTTTAAAGTTGTCGAGAAGCCGACATCAATCTTAGCACGTCCTTCCTGACCTCGTTTGGTTGTTATAAGGATAACTCCGTTTGCTCCCTTCACCCCATATACAGCAGTTGCCGAAGCATCTTTTAATACTGAGATAGATTGCACCGAATTAATATCCACACCACTCATCGGACGTTCAATACCATCAACCAAGACTAAGGGATCACTGTTATTCCATGAGCTAGATCCACGAATCACAATTTTTGGATCTTCTTCCCCCGGAACCCCAGATGTTTGCATGGTCACAACACCCGGCAAATTTCCGGTTAATGCTGCTCCAACATTCGAAACCCCACCTGCACGCTCAAGGACTTTCCCATCCGTTTGCGCAATAGCACCGACTAGGGTTGTCTTTTTCTGTTGTCCATATCCGACCACCACGACATCCCCAAGATTAACAGTGCTGGATGACATTTCAACAGTGATAAAACTCTTACCTGTTGTATTAACTTCTTTGGTTTCGTAACTAACAAAGGAAATAACAAGCACTGGTTGATTAGTGGGAACGTTCAGTGAAAATCTCCCATCGATATCGGTAATAGTTCCCACGCTTTTATTCCCTTTCACTTGCACTGTTGCTCCAATCATAGGCTGCTGCTTTTCATCAAACACCTGCCCTTTAATTAAGCGTCTGTTCTGTGCCCCTAGCGACACAGAGCTTAAGAAAAGCATAGATAAGATTAAAAATCTTACCAGTATCATTTCCTTTTTTAATTTCATCGGAAAACGAATTGGTACATTTTTGTAATTATGCTTCATTGCATTAGAAATTTAACATATTAAACTTTATTATTAAATACTTTTGTGTGGTTAATTGATTTTTTAGATAGAAAATGAATTATCTATCTTTGAGAAGCATTCTTGCCTCAACTGTCATCATTAAGTGTTTTCATTGTCACATAAAATTAAGATTGATTATTTGAACAAAACAGAACGGCATCGTTTGAGATAAATACCTTGAGTGAAGGAAAATAGATGCGTCAGGGATAAAAAAAGCCCAATTACGCATATAAATGGGGATAAAAGGTGTGGTTTGCATAGTGTTTCGGTATCTAAACACAAGGTTAATGTATGTTGCAAAAATCTATTTTTTTACTCTTTTTACCTTTTGATTTTAGACATTTAATTTTCAATTTTAAGCATATCTAATCATTAAATTATCCAATCAAACAGAACCTGTCAATTTATTAAGGACTTTTATTCTAATTGGTAAAACTATGTAACTATTTTACACACACCTCCGAATGCTCAAAAAAAGAGATCAGAAAGCACTAATATGAAATTTAACATTGAAATATTAGAGGAAAGAAGAAGGCTCTGCTTTTACAATTCATTATTAAGGTTGGGCTATAAATCAGATTAACGCAAAACAGAAGATCATGCCCAAAGGAAGAATATGATTTCTTCCATACATAGTGGTTTTTGATTTTCTCCTTCAGTAGTTCTTATAATCCAATGCGAATAAAAAGTCCCATGGAATTCCTATGAATAAAAAAAACGGGCGAACCTACTCGTGTAAGTTCGCCCGTCTCAGAGATGATCAATCATTGATCATTAGCCATTATATCATATTTTTTTCAACACATGCCCCATACGTTCTTTTTTGGTGTGCATATAGAATGCATTGTGTTCATTGGGAGTAACTTCTATGGCAACATTCTCCACAATAGTAAGTCCGTACGACTCCAAACCGATACGCTTTACGGGATTGTTGGTCATCAGGCGCATTTGGGTAATGCCAAGCTCTCGTAATATCTGCGCACCAACGCCATAATCACGTTCATCGGCTTTAAAACCCAAATGAAGGTTTGCATCCACGGTATCCATACCGTTTTCCTGCAATTTGTAAGCTTTTATCTTATTCATCAGACCGATACCGCGACCTTCCTGATTCATGTACACCACAACACCTTTACCCTCTTTCTCAATCATCTGCATGGCCTTGTGAAGCTGTTCGCCGCACTCACAACGCATGGAGCCAAAAATATCGCCCGTCATACACGAAGAATGTACGCGCACCAAAATCGGTTCGTCCGGGTTCCATTCGCCTTTGATCAGGGCAACGTGCTCCAGTCCATTGGATTTCTGACGGAAAGGAATCAGGTGAAACTCGCCGTAAGCGGTAGGCATCATCACCTCTTCGCCTTTTTCCACTAACGATTCTCGTTCCAGACGGTAAGTTATCAGGTCTTTTACCGAAATGACCTTCAGGTCAAATTTCTTTGCAACTTCCATCAGCTGAGGCAAACGCGCCATTGAGCCATCTTCATTGATAACTTCCACCAACACCCCTGCAGGATAAAGCCCTGCCAGTTGGGCCAAATCAACAGCCGCTTCGGTATGACCTGCTCTTCGTAGGACTCCACGACTACGTGCTCTTAACGGGAAGATATGACCCGGACGACCCAAGTCGGTAGGAAGAATTGACGGATCGCACAAAGCTTTGATTGTAGCCGCACGGTCAAATGCTGAAACACCAGTGGTACATCCGTGCTCCAGCAAATCAACGGAGACTGTAAAAGGCGTGCCGTGCATGGAGGTATTGTCCTCTGACTGCATAGGCAATGACAATTCGTCACAACGCTCTTCCGTAAGAGGCGCACACACCAGACCTCGTCCATGTGTAATCATGAAGTTCACCTTATCGGGAGTTATCAACTCGGCAGCACAGATAAAATCGCCTTCATTTTCGCGATCTTCATCATCTACCACGATAACGAATTTGCCATTGCGAATCTCTTCAATGGCCTCATCTATAGTATTTAATTGAAATTGTTCCATATTGTATGTTGTATAGAATAAATAGGCAAAATAATTATGTCGCAGCCCGGTATCAATACTCCGGAACTGATGCGACCACAACCATTTATTTGTTTTCTGAGGTTTTGCGTAACCTCTTGTTCACGTATCTTTTTCCTTGTTGCAAATAGCCTGCCAAACGTTTTCGACCCGTCTTTATGATCTGCAAATATGCATCCGGATTCATAATAACAGAATCGCCCACTGCTTTATATGTCAAAAATATTCCGACTGGCAATAAAATAGCAGAGCTAAGCCACATTCCTCTCCATACGGGCCAAAATCCTTCTCTTGCCATTTTTGTGCCGGCATTGTCAATAATATAGTAAAAGATGAACATCAAAACAGAAATAACCACCGGCATACCGAAACCTCCTTTGCGGATAATGGCTCCCAATGGCACCCCGATAAAGAAAAATATAAGGCAGGCAAACGACAGTGCAAATTTACGATGCCACTCGATTGAATGGCGACGGACATTCATCTGTTTTTCCTTTATATCCATGTTCGTGAAGGTCATTTCTCCTTTTGCACGTTCCACTTCACTCAGGGCATTATTTACTGCGTTTTTCTTTTCATCCAGACTAAGTGACATAAAAAGCGTGTCGGTATTGTATTTTTCAAACCTGAAATTCTTAGCCGTTGTCTGATGAAATGGGACATGGTTCATCCTGTTCAGATACTGATTCTGATTATTAACGACAGTCCTATTTTTTATTATCTGCTTTATTTCCTTATTAATAGAATCAATCGTATGATTCAACTCTATCACATTCTTACTAATTTGCTCATTCTTCAGCAACGATTCGTTAAAACGGGTAAAGCTGGCATCAAAATCGATAATAATCTGCTTTCTCGAAAATATTTCGCGCCGGTAGGGAACCTTTGTCTCGGGTGTCATCGTTTGTTGCTGTTGCAGGTTCTCAAACGACTCTCCGCTATACATGCTGAAAGTAAGAAAATGCTTATCACTACTCATCACCAGACGCCCCGAATCTGCAAGCATTACCGAAGCATTACTGAAACCGTTTGAGAAATCGTACACAATCACATTTTTGAGCAACTGTCCCTTCAGGTCTTTACTGCCAACAAAAAGAGTATAACCGTTGATACCTTTATAAAACTCGCCTGTCGGAATTTCCAGTTCGGGTGATTTTTGCTTCATAGAGAGCAGGAGAGTGTACATCTTCGTCTGGCTCTTGGGCAACACATAGTTTGAAAAGAAAAACGCCCCCACACATACCATTGAAATAACAATAATAAGAGGCCGCATGATCCTAAACAAAGAGACTCCTGCCGATTTCATCGCCAACAGTTCGAGCTGTTCTCCCATATTGCCATACGACATAAGCGAAGCAAGCATGATGGACATCGGCAATGCCAATGGCACAAGCGACACAGCTGCATACATAAAAAATTCTGCAAGCACAGAAATACTCAACCCCTTCCCTACCATGTCATCAACATATTTCCAGAGAAATTGCATCAAAAAGACAAACAGGCAGATAAAAAAGGTCGCCGAAAACAGCCTTATAAAATTAGCAAGTGTATATGAATCAATTCGTTTTAGTATTCGCAT
>JAUZOF010000166.1 GCA_030706585.1 Bacteroidota bacterium | reverse complement strand
GGAAGCTCATAAAAAGTCTTTCTTGATAAGATTTTTGGCCTTGCATAACTTGCTTTTATTTGCTTAAATATAGCGAATTAGCATGAGTTAAACAAGTTTTATAATGACTTTTTTAGTTGTGCAACAAGCACGAGACGCTTCTCCAAACTGCGCCCAAGTCCGCAATTGCTCCGATACTGGTCCGATATTGTCCGATACTCCTTCGATATAGATGTTCCCGAACCCAGTCAATTGGGCTTATATCCGGCACTCATTCAGATCCAATCCGACACATATTGGTGAGTCATTGCTCTTCCTGCTCAATAACAGGCGGGGGATAGCGGAAGAATAGTCCGGGATATCCCCTATCTATATAGATAGGAAATATCCTGGGGTTAACCTGGGCTATACCTCATCTATACCTGGGGAATAACCTTAACGACTACTGAATTACCACTGAATGAGTACACATTTATGATTGAATAAGCAATATGCAGCTTGTTAATCACAACAACAGGCATAAAACGTGTGTTCTAAAGCTTTCCCCATTCAAAAAGATACATTTTGATACTTTTGATTTCATTTTATGCCCTTTCCTTTCAGCCCGATACGGTTTTTCGGGGATAAGATTGTATCTTTGCACTGCTTTTCGGAATTTGTGCAATCGTACCGTTCCGGAGAGCCTTTCAGCAGAATAAACTAACACATTATACGCTACACTCGCACATGAAAACTGATATTGAAATCGCCCGCGAAACCCCTTTGAAGAAGATCAAGGACATCGCCATCGATCTGGGTATTTGTCCCGACGAGCTTATGTATTACGGAAAATACATCTCCAAGCTCTCATACCGGCTAATCGATGAAGAAAAGGTGAAACAAAACAATCTGATCCTGGTGACTGCCATTACCCCTACCAAAGCGGGTATCGGAAAAACCACGGTTTCTATCGGTCTTGCACTGGGACTGAATCAGATTGGTAAACGTGCGATTGTGGCTTTACGCGAACCCTCACTTGGCCCTTGTTTCGGACAAAAAGGCGGCGCTGCCGGAGGTGGTTATGCACAGGTGCTTCCGATGGAAAGCATCAACCTGCATTTCACAGGTGATTTCCATGCCATCACTTCGGCCAACAACATGATTTCTGCACTCCTCGATAACTACCTTTATCAAAACAGAGGTACCTGCAAAGGTTTGAAAGAGATTCTCTGGAAACGTGTGCTTGATATCAATGATCGTTCCCTGCGCAGCGTGGTTACCGGCCTGAATGGCAAGGCAAACGGCATCCCTACCGAAACCGGATTTGACATTACTCCGGCTTCCGAGATTATGGCTATCCTTTGCCTCTCTACCAGCATCGAAGACCTGGAGCGTCGCATCGAAAATATCCTGTTGGGTTATACCTATGAAGACACGCCTTTTACTGTAAAAGATCTTGGAGTGGCGGGAGCAATCACTGTGCTCTTGAAAGAGGCTATCAATCCGAATATCGTTCAAACCACTGAAAATACAGCAGCCTTCGTTCACGGCGGACCATTTGCAAACATTGCACACGGATGTAACTCTGTGCTTTCGACCAAAATGGCATTGACTTATGGTGAATATGTAGTAACTGAAGCAGGCTTCGGCGCTGATCTTGGCGCTGAAAAATTCTTCAACATCAAATGCCGCAAATCAGGACTACAACCTAAGCTGACAGTTATTGTCGCTACTGCTCAGGGACTGAAAATGCACGGTGGCGTTGCGGTGGACAAAATCAAGGAACCCCATATCGAAGGTATTAAGCGCGGCTTCGCCAACCTGGACAAGCATATCGATAACATGCGCAAATTCGGACAGACGGTGATGGTGGCTTTCAACCGTTACAGCTGCGACACAGACGAAGAAGTGGCTCTGATTGCAGAGCACTGCCATTGTATGGGAGTAGAGTTTGTCGTTAACAATGCTTTTGCCGAAGGCGGAAAAGGCGCCGTTGAGCTCGCAGAAAAAGTAGTGGAACTCATAGAAAACCGTCCCTCCAAACAGCTACTCTTCTCTTACAGCGATGAAGATTCTATTGCTGAGAAAATCGAGAAGATTGCAAAATACGTCTATGGCGCGCGCCACGTGATGTTTAGTGACAAAGCGGAGAAAGCGTTGAAAAATATTCACCGTTTCGGATACGAGCATTTCCCGGTCTGCATCGCAAAAACCCAATACTCTTTCTCTGCCGACCCTAAAGCGGTAGATATCATCAAAGATTTCGAATTTAAAATCAACGATATCATCATCAACAGCGGTGCTGAATTTATCGTAGCCGTAGCCGGAGAAATCATGCGTATGCCGGGGCTTCCCAAAGTACCACAGGCAAATCTGATCTATTTGAAAGACGGACAGGTAGAAGGCTTGAGCTAAGCGTCAGATTTCTAAGTTATTTGTGATTATTCTGTATTTTATTCTGCCATTTTGATTGACGAAAATCATTTTCGCTTACATTTGCAGGTCAATTTATTAAAACAAATATTATGTGTGGAATTGTAGGTTATTTAGGAGACAGAGATGCATATCCCATTTTGATCAAAGGATTACATCGTCTGGAATCCCGCGGATACGACAGCGCCGGCGTGGCATTGATCAATCCCAAAAACGACCTGAATGTCTATAAGGCGAAAGGTAAAGTCGCCGAACTGGAAGAATTCGCAGAGTCAAAAGATACTACCGGTACCATTGGTATCGCCCATACCCGTTGGGCCACTCACGGAGAACCCAACAACGTAAACGCTCACCCTCACTACTCTCAGTCAGAGACACTGGCTTTGATTCACAACGGTATTATCGAAAACTATGCCGTACTGAAAGCCATGTTGATTGAGCACGGATTTACTTTCAGCAGTAGCACTGACACGGAAGTATTGATCCAGTTGATCGAATACATTAAGGTTACCAATAAATGCGACCTGTTTACTGCAGTTCAGTTAGCGCTGAATGAAGTAATCGGAGCTTATGCAATCGCCGTAATCGAAAAAGGAAATCCTGACCAGATCATCGCGGCCCGTAAAAGCAGCCCGTTGGTAGTAGGTATCGGTGAAAATGAATTCTTCCTGGCTTCAGATGCAACTCCGATTATTGAATATACCAATCAGGTCGTTTACCTTGATGACGAGGAAATCGCTATCCTTCGCCGTGGTGAAGAACTGAAAGTCGTAGATTTGAAGAACGTAGAACGTACTCACGAAATCAAAAAGCTGGAGTTGAGCCTTAGCCAACTGGAGAAAGGCGGTTACCCTCACTTCATGATCAAGGAGATCTTCGAACAGCCTAAAACAATCCTCGACTGTACCCGTGGCCGTATTAACGTAGAAGGAACAAGCGTTGTTCTTTCGGGTGTAATCGACCATAAAGAGAAATTCCTGAATGCGCGCCGCATTATCATCGTGGCTTGCGGTACTTCATGGCATGCCGGACTGATTGGCGAGCACGTAATCGAAGACCTGTGCCGTATTCCGGTAGAGGTGGAATATGCATCTGAATTCCGCTACCGCAATCCGGTGATTTATCCTGACGATGTGGTAATTGCCATTTCCCAGTCAGGTGAAACAGCCGATACACTGGCGGCAATAGAACTGGCTAAAAGCAAAGGCGCATTTATCTATGGTGTCTGTAACGCAATTGGTTCGTCTATTCCCCGTGCAACACATTCCGGATCATACATCCACGTAGGTCCTGAAATCGGGGTAGCTTCAACCAAAGCATTTACCGGTCAGGTTACCGTGTTAACTATGCTGGCATTGACTATCGCTAAGGAGAAAGGAACCATTACTGAAGAAAAATTCCTGAAAACGGTAAAAGAACTGACTGTAATTCCGGAAAAGATCGAACACATTCTGACTCAGAACGATTCAATTCACCAGTTCTCTAAAATATTTACCTACGCTAAAAACTTCATCTATCTGGGTCGCGGATACAACTATCCATCGGCACTGGAAGGTGCATTGAAGCTGAAAGAGATTTCATACATCCATGCGGAAGGTTATCCCGCTGCTGAAATGAAGCACGGCCCTATCGCATTGATCGATAATGAAATGCCGGTGGTAGTTATTGCCACGCACAATGAGCTTTATGAAAAAGTGGTCAGCAATATCCAGGAGGTAAAAGCCCGTGGCGGTAAGATTATTGCAATCGTCACAGAAGGTGATGAAACTGTAGCAAAACTCGCAGACTACTCAATTGCCGTACCGGCTACAGAAGAGTGCCTTGATGCGTTGCTGACTTCAATTCCGTTACAGCTTCTGGCTTACCACATTGCCGTAAATAAAGGCCGCGACGTTGACCAGCCCCGAAATCTGGCGAAATCGGTGACGGTGGAGTAATCATAAACTCACAGATCCTTATAATAAAAATACTCGGTTGGTTTCAATGACCAATCGAGTATTTATTTAAAACGCCGTTTCAAACATCTGATCAGTTCACTACATATAATAAACCTACCATATCAGGCATAACCTTACTGAACACATTGAATATTTGACTATTTATCCGTTTATCATGCAAAACAATAAATTACCTTCAGTAAGCGTTATCATACCAACTTTAAATGCCGGTGAATCTATAGAAATTGCAATTCGAAGTGTATTACAACAGAAATATCCATCATTGGAGCTAATTGTAATAGATGGAGGTTCTGTCGAGCAAGAGATACAACGGATACTCCAATACAAAGAATCCATCAGCTATTTCATTTCCGAAAAAGATAAAGGTATCTATTCTGCCATAAATAAAGGGATAGAGGCTTCTTCAAATGAGTGGATTTACGTGCTTGGTGCCGATGATCGTATGGCATCGCATGATGTAATATCCGGGATGTTATGTAAGGCACAATCTGACACAAAACTTATTTTCGGAAATATACAAAATGAAAATAAGCGAAATCCGTTAGTACCTTCCGAATTCAAAAGTTCTTTCGGCAATAAAATTTTTTGTCGAAATACCCTTCATCAGCAGGGGGTGTTTTACCATAGATCTTTATTTGATTCTGAGGTCTTTAATGAGGAGCGAAAGGTGCTTGCAGATTATGAATTGCACCTGAAACTATTTCTGAATAAAACAAAGGCAATATATCGTCCGATGACTGTTGCTGTTTGCAGCGCAGCCGGAGTAAGTAAAAAATTCAACTGGAAATTATACAAAGAGGAAATAGATATAAAACGGATGCTTCTTCCACTTCCTCTATATGGTGTGAGTATTGTCTGGATAGTAGCCAAATACCTGATAAAGAAAGTAATTATAACTAAATGAATTACGCTCAAAATACCGGAGAAACATTAAAGAAAACACCTGCTATTCTGGTTGCCGTAACGACTGATGTGGTTTCAGATATGCGTGTTCGAAAAGTTTGCAGCTATTTAGAGGCAGAAATAGGACACGTTAAAGCTATTGGACGAATAACTCCTTCAACATTCAACACACATTTAACATTTTCGATAACGTTATTTAGATTACTGTTTAACCGTGGGCCACTCTTTTATGCCGAATACAACCTTCGGCTTTTCCTGTATGGTTTGTTTCATCGCTTTGACCTTATCGTATCTAATGATCTGGATACACTTCTGGCATGCTTTCTTCTTTCTAAAATAAAAAGAATACCTATTGTTTACGACAGCCATGAATACTTTACAGAATCGGTCGGCTTGGAAGGGAGATCTTTTCAGAAGAATATCTGGACGTTTATAGAGATGCTGATTGTGCCCAGGCTTAAACACTGTTATACAGTCTCTCCGACCATCGCCCGGATATATACGGAGAAATATGACGTCCCCTTTGCTTTGGTGCGTAATTTCCCCGATGCCGGGATTAGATTCCAAAAAATTGAAACAGGCTTTCCCCCGGACAAAAAGATATTGTTGTATCAGGGCGTTTTTAATCCGGGACGGAATCTGGAGGCAGTCATTGAAGCCATGCAATACGTGGACGACATACTGTTTGTATTAATCGGATACGGGGAACTGGAACCTTTGCTCAGGGAGCTTACTGTAAAATTCAACGTTACTGAAAAGGTAAAGTTTCTCGGTAAGATGCCTTATGAAAAAATGATGCAATACACTCACTATGCTGATCTGGGTATTGGCCTTGAATTCCCTCTATCGGAAAGTTTTAAATATTCGTTGCCCAACAAAGTATTCGACTATTCTCTGGCCAGATTACCATTTATTACACTGGCTACTCCTGAAGTGGAGACGATACTGCAGGAGTTTGAGATCGGAATCAAAGTCTCTTTTAGCAACGCAAGTGAGCTTGCTCATATCATTAAGGAATCGATCCATGACAATGATTTGTTGGCTGAGATCCGGCAAAACCAGCGCAAAGCATCTCAGGTATATACATGGGATAATGAATGTAAAGAGCTTCGAAAAATCTATGCAGGCTTACGATAAAACAAAGAACTGATTAATGGAGATTGCAATCCTGAATAAAATCCTAAACATACCCTTTTTATGACAGATTCAGAAAATAAAAGCTATAAAACCGTATTAAAAACAACCGGGCTGGTCGGAATCGTACAGATTATCGGCATTGCAATGGGAGTGATACGGTCAAAAGCTATTGCTCTGATTCTCGGAACTGCCGGATTCGGGGTATTAAGTCTATACAACAGCTTTATGGAATTTATGAACTCCTCCTGTCAGTTTGGCATTGGAGCCGGAGGAGTACGACAGTTAGCTTTGGAAAAGTCCAACAACGAGCTAAATGAAGTTCATAAAATTGTTTTTATACTTAAATCATGGATCATTTCAGTCTCAACCCTGGCGCTTCTGCTTATTGTAATTTTTTCAAAACAGATCAGCCTGTTGCAATTCCAAAGTGAAAAGTATCATTGGGGAATCATTATTATCTCTTTTGGGGTCCTGTTTACCAATATCTATAATATCAACTTGATCGTTCTGAACGGCATCAGAGAGATCAAGACTATGGCAAAGGTCCAGGTTTTTGCAGCTCTATGGAGCGTGATATTTGCATTACCGATTCTCTATTTTCTCAAGAGCAAGGGTATAGAGGTTAGTATCCTTGTGGTTGCCTTTGCAAATCTGGCGGTGTCTACGTACTACATGCGAAAGTCTGATATTAAAATGGTGCGACCACACATCGCAGTATTAAAACACCACTTAAGAGCTATTTTCGCTGTCGGTCTGAGCTATGCCATACCCGGGGTTATCGGTAGCTGTTTATTATATTGCGCAAGATATTACCTTAAAGACACGTTTGACTATAATACTTTAGGTATATATCAGGCTTGTATAACACTCTCGACGTTGTACGTACAAACTATTCTTTCGGCAATGGGAGTCGATTTCCTGCCCCGGCTTATGGCTGTCAAAGACAATAATCATCAGATTAATATCAAAGTTACGGAACAGATGGAGCTGGGGGTATTATTGGCATCAATAGGTGTCATGGCCACATTCATCTTTGCACCTTACATTCTACAACTATTTTACAGTCATGAGTTCGTCAGTGGGGTCCCTATCCTTCGTTGGCAGATATTAGCGGTATTTATACGGGTACTGGAATGGCCTTTGGGCTACGCGACAACAGCAAAAGGGAAAAATGTTTTATATATCTTTCTGCAGATTGCGTATCATTTATTTGAATTCGCCTTATTGGTTGCATTTACTCAATGGATCGGTTTTCAGGGATTAGGGGTAAGTTATTTTGTCGCTTATATTATCTTTTTCGTAGTCCGCTATCTAACAGTAAGGCATATAACCGGGTTCCACTTTTCCGGTTTATTAAAAAGTATGCTCATTCGCATTGTCAGTTTTTTCGTCATCATTCTTTGCCTTTTTCAAGGATTGAATCAACTTTGGGCTACATTGATTTCAACAATCGTCTTAATCTTATATTTATATTACTGCCAGAGAGTTCTGATTCGGAAGATGCAGATTGATCCGATTAGTATTATAAAATCCAAAATACGACGTTTTATTTCAAACTCATGAATATCCTGTTTTCTGTAATTATTCCTCTATATCAGAAAGGGCCATTTATAGCCCGTGCAATAGAAAGCGTCCTTTGTCAGACTTATAAAGAGTTTGAACTGATCGTCATAGATGATGGATCTACTGATAACGGAGCGAATATAGTCGAACAAATCACAGACCACCGGCTAACCCTTATCCGACAAGAAAACCGCGGCGTATCAGCCGCACGAAATAAGGGAATTAGCCTTGCTAAAGGAGATTATATCGGTTTACTGGATGCCGACGACAAATGGGAAGCGGATTTTCTAATGGAGATGAAACGGCTTATTGAAACCTACCCGGGTTGTGGATGGTACAGTTCTTCCGGGTGGATCAGGC
>JAUZOF010000165.1 GCA_030706585.1 Bacteroidota bacterium | reverse complement strand
GGAAGGTGTCTGTTCAGGACCCATGCTGTAGAGGTATTTTACATTGTTGATCATCAGCGCTTTGTTGTACATGCTGATTTTATGGATCATTCCTTTCCAGGTTGGGTCATTGGACCATCCCCCTTTGGCAAAGTATGCAAACTGTGCACTTACATTGGCCAGTGAGCTGGCACCAATGTTGACAGTCCCGACAAAAATACCGTCAATGTAATAGGTAAGCGTTGTAGCATCAATAACGCAAACGATATGATGTAATCTACCATCGTCAAACTCGGTACAGTTGATGCCCTTCTCACCGTCACCGGTATCAATCATTGTGCGGCTGAAGTCATTCCCGCGGGCCGGAGTAAAACCGGTAAAATGATTTCCGTTATTGTTGGTGGTATTTCCAAAATAGTACAGGAAGTGATAACCTGTATTGGCTCCGGTAGATGAAGTAAACCAGGCTTCAACGGTCAGTTGTGAGTAGGTATTCACAGCCAGTGCAGCAGCGTCCAGGTTGACATAACCGCCATTTGTTGTATTCAGCGCTTTGCCCGATACGGTAGCCGAACCGTTTAATACACCATTTACACCACCCACAATGTCAGTAGCCGTTCCGTCATCGAAAGTCCACTGGTGAGTCAGATTGGCAATTCCCGGATCAGCCGGCGTTATATTCTCTTTATGCTGATCGTAAAGATACTTAACGTTGTCGGCAGTCAGGGCCTTATCATAGACACTGATTTGATCTATCGTTCCCTTCCAGGTAGGATCGGATGTCCATCCCCCTTTTGCGAAATAGGCAAACTGATTACCTACATTTGCCAGCGTATTTGTGCCAATGGATTTGGTAGCCAGTAAAATACCATCTATGTAATAATAGAGGGTCGTTGAATTAATGACGCAAACCATGTGATGCAGTCTGCCATCATCAAATTCGGTACTGTTAATGGCAGCCTCACTACCACCAGCGCTCAGCATCAGGCGGCTGCGGTCGTCACCACGGGCAGGGGTAAAACCGGTAAAGTGGTCTCCACCGCCGTTTGTTGTATTTCCTAAATAATAAAGGAAATGATAACCGGTATTAGCACCGGCCACAGAGGTAAACCACGCTTCGACGGTAAGTTCGGAGTAGGTGTTAATCGCCAAGGCGGTCGCATCAAGATTTACCCATCCACCGTTTGTGGTGTTGAGAGCATTGTTAGATACGGTAGCCCCGCTCATTAGAGTACCGTTCACTCCGCCAACGTTATCATTGGCCGTTCCATCGTCAAATGTCCATTGATGTTTCAGATTGACTGTTCCCGGATTGGTTTGAGCCACTGTTCTTACGCTTATGCCCAGAATCATCAACAGGCACGCGACAAGGTAGGATTTTTTCATAGCAACAATTAATTTAAAGGTGAATGATATGAATCAATATAAATACAGGATGAAGAACATCTTGTATTCTTTTTTTTCTGACTAATTCTCCTTTTAATGTAATAACCAAGGTATTACACTTAAAGCTAACGTTGCAAAAGTAGATGTCAATTGAGTACTTTTTAATCAAATCCTAACCAATTAAGGACACTCTCGTGTCAAAAACAGGTAACACACACCCTATATCCGAAAGAATTGTATTCGCCTGATTACATTTCATAATAATAGTTTTTTCAGTCATCTCTTCAGGGGGGCAATGACGAAAAAACGGGCGACCGGTCTTTGCAAAAAGGGAATACATTGACACAATACAGCAAAACTATGATGACACAAAAAGCCACATTTACGCCATGTATTGGTAAAAAAACAGAAGACACCCCCAAAGAGTGCCCTCCGTTTTTAAAGAAAGAGTTACCGGCAGTTTGATTCACTAATTTATTATACAATCATTTTCACTACCAAAACAGACAAACCGTCCGATAACCTTTCATAAATATATACCCCCTATTTCTCCCTAAGTTTGAATTCCGGATGACCGGCAAAATCATCGTACAACGGTTGCAGCGGCGTCACATTCCCGAAAGCCGGAGCAGCCAGCGTTACAGCCATCAGTTTTATTCTATTGTTTACCGGCAAAACCAGCTCTTTCGCCCCTGCCGGAATTTCAACCTCATATTTATAGAGGTAACAATATTGATAAGCCTCGTTTGATGACGGATAGGCATTATGCACATGCGATGCATACCAGGCAATATTATCCCTTTTGGTAAAAGGCTTTTGCATCTCAACCACCGAATTCCGGTCACGGCTCAATACCCGGTTGTAGAACTGTCCGACATAACCGGTCCACTCCTGAATATCTAATGGTTTGATCTGGCCATCTATCAGAAAATCTCCTTTTGTATCTTCAGTGGCTGCCGCAAGCAAACAGAGGCGGGTATAATTGCCCTGCGGTAGCTGTATCTTCTGACCATTACAGGAGACGGCATTATTCTGGCCATCATTCTTTCCTCCCAGGACAAACCGGATATCTTCACTTTGAACGCTCTCCGGCAATAACTCTCCCGGCAAAGTCTGGTTAAAGACAAAATCGCCATCATCACGGTTGCCATCATTGCTCACCACATCCGCATCGTAAGGCAAATCAACCGATTGTTGATTCATCCCGTTTTTCTGTACAGCCTGCCCCTCAAGCTGAACGGCGAAACTGCGAATCGTATAGTGACTCAGATCAAACGTGAGCTTACCATCGTGAACCGTGGCATTGCCTGTCTTTTGTTCCTGACCGTTCACCTCATAGGCATTGATTATTTTTCCCGGAAGAGATAGTCTGACAGACTTCTGATCCTCTCCGGCAAGTTCATTCACCCTGACCAGATAGTAATCGCCCTGTTCCATTTTCTTACAGGCCATCACTCCTACCTTCGGATTATCTATTGAAATCATGGAGAATGTTTTTCCCTGAACCCCGGCATGTTTCGGAGATTCGAAAGTGATAAGAGGCTGATTGAAAAACTTGGCCTGCCATGCCGGACCTGCATCCTGCCAGCCACCTTCATGGCCATAGATGGCGTATTTCACATCATGAATTCCCCAATCCTGGGTGCTCTGGTACATATATGCCCCGTTAAAGGCTTTTGCCCCGGGCGTATAAAGCAGCGTCAGGCGCAATGTGTTATCGTTGGGCTTGTCGGCTCCATATTTGCAATCTTCCAGGATCGAGACACCATACCGGCCCGATTTGTCAGTCAGGTCCATCCACTCTTTAAACGGCACTTCAAACATTTTCTCGTTATTATTGCCGCGGGCAATGGTGCCGACACCAAGATTATAGGTTGCTTTCTCATTGTTCACGGATAATGGGAAGGAGGCTTTAAGACTCACCTCGCGGGATTGCCAGTCTATTTTATTCGATACCTCCAGACGCTTACCGGCTTCCCCGGCAGAAAGGCTGAACAGCTGCACGATCTCTGAACTTCTGCCTTTCCGTTTGACCTGAAGAGTTACCCGAACCGGACCATTTTCAACTACGGTCAGTTCGGCATCTTTATCCATAAAGTCCACAGGCGCTTTCTTCCGGTCCGCCCAATCCATATTCCAGGCCGGCCATTCCACCGGACGCTCTTGCTGAAACTCCAGACGGGCCGGAGCGGAAAGCAGCTCCTTATTCGCTTTTTTGTTCCTGATACTCAGTATATCTCCGTTAGTTGCAAATTCTACTTTGTAGTAACTGTTTTCCAAAGTACGGTTAGTCGCAGAAAGGAGACTCTTTCCGGTTCTTGCCGCGGCCACTTCACGGACATCATACACGGCCATCCCTACCGGGGGCACCTGTGCCAAAAATAACAGGGTCAACTTATTTCCTGCACGCGAAATCACCTGGAACGACACTTCCCGTCCGTTGTGATCAAACACAGCAACATGAGCGGGCATCGCCGGATATTCAAGCTCTGCGGTTACAACATCTTCACGTGCACGGGCTACAGGATTATACACGACTATTGCTTTTCCTTCTGTCAAAGTATTCATACTCCCGGCAATGGCGCTTACTCCGTGCTTAAGGATTTCTGCAAAACCGTTGGAGGCGACAAACTCATCGTTCCAGGCATATTCATACGCTTTGGGAATACTGGTTCCAGGCAAGATATCATGAAACTGGCTGCCCAGCAACAGATCCCAGGCGTTATTGATCTTTTGAAGGGGATATTCAGCCGCTTTCATCCAATCGGCCATAACCGAAACCTGCTCTGCTGACTGAGCCAACAGTTCATTCTTACGATTGGCCCGCTTCATATAAGCCTGCGAAGTCATGGAACCGGCACTGTGCTCTATCAACAGAAGATCACCGGAATAGGTTGGAAGTGCTTTTCTGATTTCCGGAGTAATATCTTTAAACATCTGATCGGACGATGTGAGCAACACCTTGAAATTACTGTCCCGATTATTCAGGCTTTTCTCTGCATGTTTGACATCGTTTTCACGCGGGGAACCGCCCTGGTCTCCTACTCCGTAGTAACGAAAATCAAACGCATATCCTGTTTTTTTGAAATTATCATCCAGGCGGCTGATCCACCCCGGATTTTTATCCAGACGCTCCTCCACCCGGCCGGTATAGTTGCTGGCATTCAAAGCAGCCACCACACCTTTACCATCCGGACCATTCCACACGCCCACATTGAAAGGAACTCCCGCGGCAGAATGCCAGGTCAGTTTCTGTGTGGAAAAACCCAGCAATCCGCAATGATGAAACACCGTTGGTAAATTGCACAGAAAGCCGAAACAATCCGGTAACATATAATCTGCACTCTCTTTGCCAAACTCCCTGCGGAAGAAGTTATTCCCGTATAGAATCTGACGGATCAATGATTCGGAGGATGAGATGTTAACCTCTCCCTCATCGACCGACGATCCGGAAACGTGCCAGCGGCCTTTGTGGACATAATCCACCACCTTTTTGTATTGCTCCGGATAGTATTCCTTCATCATATTGTAGCGGCGCGAGCCGGTGAAGTTGAATACATAATCGGGGTACTTCTCAAAAAGACGGAAGTTTTCCTCCATGGTATTCCGGATACATTGATTGATCGTGAATGGATAATCCCAGTTCCACTCCGAATCCAGGTGGGCATATCCTATCGTATAAAGCAGGCGATCTTTGGCAATATCGTATTTTTCAGGCTTCTGAGGAGCCTGTGCAGTTGCCAGTTGAATCGTTGTCATACCCAGTGCTATTAAAGAAAAGAGTCGTTTCATTGTATCCCTGATTTATAAAAAGCTTTGATTTTGAGTTTAACGGCAAACGCGCAGAACGACAAATAAACTCCTCCTTCCAGCTTATCATCAGTTCCGCTTTCTATAAAACGCCAAACCTCCTGCGCTTGTTTCTGATAAATTTTATCGTGAGAGGCATGATACAACTCTGCAAAATCGATACTCAGCCACAGGTTATCATCATAAAAATCCCCATCCAGAGGAAAGGGATTTGAGTTAACCCATATAAGGGGTATGAATGCCGTTGCCCTCTGAGAAGGCAACGGGTTGCCCCACCATGGGTTGTTACTTTTATTCGTTATTCTTTTCTTTGTTCTCTTGGTATTTTACATACTTACTTATCATTTCTTCGTCCAAACCAACGGTATCAACACAATACCCATTGGCCTAGAAACGATTGCCCCAATAGGGGCGGTTCTTCAAGCTCTTGAAGCGGTTGAACAAGCGTATCGCTGTTCGTCCTTTCAAAATGCCTACTATATCTGAAATAGACTCCTTAGGGGGAACCTCTATCAGAAGATGAACGGGATCAACTTGAACATTCAGTTCTTTTATGACACATCCTTTCTGATCTGCAAACAGACGAATGCAATGTTCTACTTCTGATTTTATTTCGCCTTGTAGAATTCTATACCTATATTTGAGCGTCCAAACTTTATGGTAGGTACAGTGCCATATGGCATGTGATAACCTTTTAAATCGACTCATTGTTTTTTCCTTTCTTTGGTTGTGGGGACAACTGCCGAAAGGAAACAATGAGTCGTTTAATAGGCCAAACCCTAAAAGGTCTCTGACCACGTCCACAGGACGTGGTTTTCTATGCTGAAATAAATGCGGCAGATTTAGGCTGGGTTCCCGACCAACACCTTCTGCTTGTGCCGACTTTTTCAAATAATAAGAATATCACCTTTAAACTAAAGCTATATAAAGCCGTTCTAATAAAGCTTTCATTTCTGATACCGGAAATAAATTAAACAAAACTGAAAACAGCAAACGATAAAACAACGAATTTAATTATGAACTACAGAACTTTAGGCAAAACGGGCTTTGAAATATCAGAGATTTCCCTCGGCACCTGGCAGGTGGGCGGTAAATGGGGCTCGGGCTTCAATCATGACCTGGCTGCAAGATCCCTGCGTGAAGCAATCGATGCGGGTATCAATTTTATTGACACTGCCGATGTATATGAATCCGGGGAAAGTGAAATCGCCGTGGGAAGAGCGGTGCGTGAATGTGGAAAACGCATATATGTCGCTACGAAATGTGGCCGTCAGATACAACCGCATATTAATGCCGGCTATACCCCGCAGGTATTGCGCAACTATGTGGAGGATTCCCTGAAACGACTAGGACTTGAATGTATCGACCTGATTCAGCTGCACTGCCCACCGACAGAGGTCTATTACCGTCCGGAGATATTTGCGGAATTTGAAAAGCTGAAAGCAGAAGGTAAAATCCTCAATCTCGGTGTGAGCGTGGAAAAAGTGGAAGAGGCGCTCAAAGCCATCGAGTACGACAATGTTACTACCGTGCAAATCATCTACAACATTTTCCGCCAACGCCCGCAGGAACTTTTCTTCCAACGAGCAGCTGAAAAGAATATCGGAATCATCGTACGCGTTCCATTGGCCAGCGGCTTGCTTACCGGAACCTACTCAAAGAACACGAAATTTGAAGCGACCGACCACCGTCAGGGCAACCGCAACGGAGAATGGTTTGACCGTGGAGAGACATTTGCCGGTATTCCTTACGAGACAGGAATCGAAGCGGTAGAAAAGCTGAAAGCATTATTCCCAAGCCAGGAAAATCTGTCCCCCATAGCATTGCGCTGGATTTTGATGCACAAAGAGGTGAGCACAATCATTCCGGGTGCTTCCCGTCCTGAGCAGGTTACCCTAAATCTGGGAGCGTTGAATTTCCCGGAAATTTCAGCTGAGAAAATGATTGCGATTCAACAAATCTATGATGAATATGTAAAACCGCATGTACATCATTATTGGTGATGCTGTGTTCAAAAAACCTGACAGATCTTGAAGACCTGTCAGGTTTAACCAGTTGCAATCTATCTCCAGGTCAATGTATTAAACGAATTAGCCTTCACTGTCAGCTCTACTGATTTCTCTGCGACTACCAGATTTACTTTTTTGTCAGTAGATTCCGTATTAACCAGAATCACCACTTTTGTTCCGTCTGGATTAATAAAGGCCAAGTGATCTTTTCCACCCGAAGTATTCAAGCGTTTAGCACCCGGCAGTACGAAATGGCTCAAGTGCTTCATCAGGTAATATTCCGGGGTATATTTCACCTCTCCGGTTTTCGTATCGATTGCAATCATCATATTTTGTTTCCAGCCCCAGGTGCTTACCCCCGATTTCTCCAGAATCATATTCCAGTACATATACTGACCGGCGCCGTTGGAGATGTATTGGTTAATCAGGCTCCAGGTATATTCTGCAAATTTCCAGTTGGCCTCACCGTTTCCGCATTCCGATTCGGTCTGCATCAGCGGATAATCGGGATACTCCTTGTGAATGATCGGTATGGCCTGTTTTGCATCCCATTGCATGCCGATACCTTTGATGTACTTTGCAGCATCTTTATTATTGAGAATTGTACGGGTAAAATTGGGGTCTCCTGAATTGACCGTTCCCAACCAGATTTGTGTAGCCAGTGTATCTTTCTGAAACTGAGGACCGAGAAATTTGCCGATAAAGAAGGCCAGGTCATCTGGTCTCCAGGTGCAACTCTGCCAATGAGGCTGATAGATAGGTTCGTTCTGCACCATCACATAGGAAAGATTGATTCCCTGCTTTTTATATTCCTGAACGAATTTGGAAAAATAGAGTGCATAGGCCTGCAAATAACGGTTTTCCATCTTGAAGGCTGTTGCATTATTCTCGATAATCATCCCTTTATCCATATTCTTCACCGGACTGGAAGCACCCATGGCGTAATGGTTGTTTACTTTCATCCAAATGGGAGGGCACCAGGGAGATGCCCATATTTTTAAATTTGGATTCACTTTCATAGCAGCCTTGATATAGGGAATCAGTATATAACGGTCACGGTCGATGCTGAAGTTTTTCATCTCAAAATCTTCCGGTACATCATTATAGGAATAGTAGTTGAAGGAATAATCGTTCGAGC
>JAUZOF010000164.1 GCA_030706585.1 Bacteroidota bacterium | reverse complement strand
GCGGATGGAAAAGACCTTGCCTTTATAACCGTGAAAATAAAAGATATGAACGGGCTTACTGTTCCGGTTGCTAACAACCAGATTGAATTTAGCGTTGAAGGCCCGGGAGAGATTGTTGCTACTGACAATGGCGATCCCACCAATATGATTCCGTTTCCATCACAAACAAGAGACGCATTCAATGGGCTTTGTCTGGTAATAGTCCGATCCAAAGCCGGGGCAAAAGGAAACATTACAATAAAAGCAAAATCAGCAGGGCTAACATCGGCTCATCTTACCATCATCAGCAAGTAAAAAATTTCTTTTGCTGATTCCTCATAGTGTCTCAACAAAACCAATTTTATCACACAAAACGTCCGGTTGCGCTATCTCCACTGTGTCTTCTTACGCAACCCGGATGCTTTTTTTTTGTAAATATTTGCAAATAAACGCATTCTACCCCATTTTTTTCAGGCCTCCAAATGTAACATTGAGCTAAATCAATGATAAATTGAGCATTGCGAATATGCAATATTTCTTAAACGATATAGCCGATTCAATTAAAATGTATCAAAAGCGACAACAAATGACTCATATTTAAAACTGATGTAACGAAATTGCCAGAAGATGTTGCTATAGTTTCAACGTTTTTTTAATTCCAAACTAGTTTTGCATAGTCAAAATTGTGTGTTCTTAGCTTTAGTTTAAATAAACGTGCTTTACATACAAACAATCCAATCAATCTTTAATTCTTTTAATCATGAAACAAACTTTCAGATGTCTCAGAGTGCCTGGAATGTTATTCCTGTTACTCTTGTTCTCAATCCCTACGTTTGGACAAACAATAACGGTTCGAGGAACTGTTAAGGATGTCAGTAGCGTCGGATTACCGGGGGTAAATATCAAAGTTCAAGGTCAAACCAGTGGAACAATTACCGATGCTGATGGTAAATACTCAATATCAGTACCCTCGAATGCAAAACTTACATACTCATTTGTAGGTTTTAAAAGCCAGACAATTAGTGTGAATGGCAACTCAACCATTGATGTTGTCATGCAAGACGATTCTAAGGCATTAAACGAACTTGTTGTTGTTGGTTATGGAGTTGTTAAGAAATCTGACATTACGGGATCTGTAACATCCGTAAAGACAGAACAACTTATGGCTTCTGCTCCTACCAACATTCAGTCAGCTCTTCAAGGCAAAGCTGCCGGGGTGGTCATCACAACTCAAGGAACTGGCGTTAACTCAGTACCTAATATTCGTGTACGTGGTAACAGATCCATGAATGCTTCATCCAATGACCCTTTATTTGTAATTGATGGTATACCGTCAAACGGAGGTATTGAATTGTTGAACCCTAACGATGTTCAAACTATTGAAATTTTGAAAGATGCATCCGCGACAGCTATCTACGGATCTCGTGGTGCAAATGGCGTTATTCTTGTAACAACAAAGAAAGGTGAAAAAGGAAAAGTTACTGTAGAGTATAATGCTGATTTCAGTATTGGCAAATTAGATCGCATACGCAAAATGCAAAATGCAAGCCAGTACGTTGAATTCGTTAGAGAAGCCAATCGTCAATATAGCTATGATGGCAATGGCGGATACTCTATTAAAACAACCGGATATCCTGCAACTCCTACTTTGGCTGCCGATTTAAGCTTAACTTACCTTAGCCAAGACCCTTATTTGGTAGAGTCACTTAAACAGGGATGGGCTAACGGAGTTTGGGATCCATCGAAATTGCGTAGCTTTGACTGGCAAATGGCTGGTTACAGAAATCAGGCCGTTTCTCAAAATCACTCACTAAACATACGTGGTGGTTCAGAAAACACTCAGGTGTATGTTTCCGGTTCATTTATGGATCTGAAAGATATTGCATTGCAATCATTTCGTAAAAGATATACATTCCGCATGAATGTTGACCAAAAGCTGGGCAAAAGAATCACAATGGGCGGTAGTGTATATTTCAATTACCTTGACTACGATGGAGGTAAAGGTATCGCAACTTGGGAATCTCCTCTGGGAACTCCATACAATTCACCCGATGGTGATGTTACTAAAACGGGAGATCCTGCTTACGGTCTTATATTGCACCCATGCGGAGAACCTTTGCAGTATAACTCTTTTTACGACTTAACCGGAGTAAAAAATCAAAATCGTAGTAACAACGTAAACATCACTTACTACATGACTGTTAATCTGATGAAAGGTCTTTCATACAGAGCTAACCTCGGTGCAAACTTAGGACTAACCCAGAACAATTTCTTCCAGAGCCATTATTCTACCGCAACAGGCTTTGGTGATCCAAAAGCAGAAAAGAAAGAACAAATTGCTAGAGGATGGACATTTGAAAACATTCTTTCTTATAATACAAAAATTGACCAACATTCTATTGGTGCTACCCTTGTTCAAACAAACGAAAAATCTATTTGGGAACAAACTCAAGCAACTGCAAGTAAATTACCTATAGAATCTCAACTTTGGAATTCTCTTGGCGCTGCTAATACTCAATCGGTCAACTCCGACTATTCGCAATGGCAGTTACAATCTTGGTTGGGTAGATTAAATTACTCATTCCGTGACAAATACTTATTGACAGCCTCTGTAAGATACGATGGATCTTCCCGTTTGGCAGAAGGTCAAAAGTGGGTAGCATTCCCATCTGTAGCCTTAGCATGGCGTGTGACAGAAGAAGGCTTCATGAAAAATATCAAAACTTTTGATAACCTCAAGGTGCGTTTGGGTTATGGAGTAACAGGTAATGCCGCTGTAAGCCCTTATAGCACTATCGGTCAGATTACATCCAGCCGTTATAACTGGGACAAAACGACAGGAGCAATGGGTTATGCACCAAGTTCTATGTCAAACTTTAATTTGTCATGGGAAAAAACAGCTCAATATAATGCAGGTCTTGACTTCGGAATCTTGAACGGACGTATTAGCGGCACCATTGATTTCTACTTGCAAAAAACATCTGATCTGTTGATGTCTCGTCAGCTCCCGATTGTTTCTGGTTTTTCGAGCATAACATCTAATATTGGAGAAACTCAAAACAAGGGTGTAGAAATAGGTATTACAACTCAAAACCTCCACACGAAGAAATTCGATTGGAGTACAACCGTTACATTTGCCGCCAACAAAGAAGAAATTACCAAATTAGCTTCTGGGCTCACGAACGACTATTCAAACAAATGGTTTGTAGGCCACCCAATCGATACTTACTATGATTATATCGCAGCTCCTAAAGTTTGGGGATATTCAAAAGAAGATATGGCTGAAATGGCAAAATTCAATGCCAACGGATCTAACTTCAAACCAGGTGACCTTCGCCTTATGGACCTTAATGGAGACTATAAAATTACAGATGCTGACCGTAAGATTATTGGTTCCAGAATGCCGAAATGGACTGCCAGTATGGCAAACACGTTTACATATGGCCCGTTCGATTTATATGTATTTATGAATACTGCTATTGGTAATACAATATGGTGGGATCCTGGTATTGGTATCTCAGGTCGTTACAATCAGGTGGCTGCAGATTACTGGACTCCGACACACACTGATACAAAATGGTTAGCTCCTCACTCCGGAGTTGAAATGCCATCGAATATCACTGCTATGCAGTACTGGAAAGGTGATTATTTGAAAATCAATGACATCACATTAGGATATACATTAGCAAATAATGATTTCATGAAGAAAGCAGGTATCAGCAAAATCCGTGTTTATGCAAAAGTGCTGAATCCGTTCTTGTTTACAAGCTTCCCTGGTATTGATCCTGAAGGAGCAATAGCACAACAAAGATCTTATGGTTCATTAAATGCTTATGGAGATCCAAGCTATTCAATGAAAACCTACCTTCTTGGATTGAATGTAACATTTTAATCTTAAAAAATTACCAAAATGAAAATACTTAAAAGTTTATTATTTGTAGGATTGGTATTATCAGGTGTATCATGTAGTGATTTTCTTCAAGAGAAAGGCTACAAAACTGATTATACTTATTACAATACAGCAGACGGACTTAATGCATTGGTAACCGCATGCTACCAAAACACTAGATATGCAGCAAGTTATGAAAATCAATATGTAGTAGAAGATATGGGAACTGACCTCTATATGCTTGGTGGCGACGGTGGAGCGCGCGATGCATTCGGTCAATACCTTTCATCTGCTATGACTCCTCAAAACGGTTCTGTATCTGGTTTGTGGAATAACAATTATCAAGGTATATATGCTTGTAACCTCGGTTTACAATATATAGATAAAAACACTGATATGGCTGCTGCCACAAAAAGCGTCCGTAAAGGTGAGTTGCTGTTCCTGAGATCTTATTATTATTATCAGCTTGCTATCCAATTCGGTGATATTCCATTAACATTGGAAGCTGCATCTGCTCCCAAAACTGACTATTATCGTGTCCCTCAAAAACAAGTTTGGGCACAAATTATCGCTGATGCCCGTAAAGCATGGGATTTACTTCCTTGGGCTGATGCCAGTGGTAAAGTTACCGGTGACTATGGTCGTGTAGGCAAAGGTGCTGTTGGTCATTTATTGGCTCAATCGTATATGTTCCGTTATTGTGACACCTATACAAAAAATCAGTCTGATGCAAAAATGAATGAAGATCGTGGTGGTAAAACAGCAGATATAGACTCTGTTATCTATTATGCAAGCCGTGTATGTAACTATGATCAGGGTGCTGGTAGCGGAAGCAATCATGCTTTAGCTGCTGATTATGCAACATTATGGGGATGGGATTCTAAAAAAGGGTTAACAGCTGAATATGCAGGTCCTGAAATTTTATTTTCTATAAACTATTCGACTACCTATTTCTACAACAATGCAGCGGCAACAGATGTCAATGCTGGTGGTAACTGGTTACATATGTTATACAACGGTCAATTTGAAAACTATCCATTGACAACCAAACAGGAAGATGGAAGCAGTACTGCATGGGGTAACAATGTTGGTTTAGTTCGTGATATGCTTACCGGACGTCCTTGGAGACGTATAGCTCCTACTCCTTACTACTATTCGGACAATGGACTTTATGCTGCCAAAAATTACGAATCAGGAAAACCGGGTAAGTTAATTGACTCGCGTCTTTACAAATCTCATAACTGGTTCTACTTCTGTAATAGCAGCACTGTAGATGTTAAATGGGCAAGCTTCACGAATGCTGCCGGATCTTTCGATCCTGCCAGCAAAGGATATACTGTAGGTACAAACAGATATAATGTTGGTGATACCGCTATTGTATTGTCATTAGAAGACGTTTCAAAACGTCCGGGCCCTGGTACTGCGAAACAAAAATTAGCTTTGGCTCGTGCACAGGAAAAATATTGGTATGTTCCTATGCAATCTATCACAGTACCCTTAACAAGAGGTGCTGTTGCAGGATATGATGTTACAACCAACCAGTTCCCTTCTTCTGCAAAATATCTTGATAGCCGTCGTGCAGCACAAAATGACCAAGGTGGTTTCAGAAGCTTCTATCGCATGCGTTTAGCTGAAACTTACATTTTACTTTCTGAAGCTTATGCTCGTAAAGCTGCTGCTGGCGGTGGTAACCAATATTATGATTTAGCTGCCGATGCTCTTAACAAAGTTCGTCTGCGTGCTGCATATAAAACTACAGAATCAAAATATCCTCAATATTGGAAATATGATGGTGGTTCGTATGCTGATAAAAATACGTCAACTGAAAATGACATGAAGGTTTCTTCTGCATTTATTCAATCTAAAGCAGCTAACAACACAACCCTGACTGATTTTTATCTTGATGAATATGGTCATGAAACCGCTGGCGAGCTTAACCGATTTGACCTATTGGTTCGTTTCGGGGCTGATTATTGGTATAACAGAGTTAAAGCCGATAACTATTGGACCAGTAACGATAATGGACAAAGTAGTGGTAATATTCATATCTACCACCGTTTCCGTCCAATTCCGCAGTCTCATATCGATAATATTCACCCAAGTGATCCGAACCCACAGAACTATGGTTACTAAACTATAGATAACCTCACGAGGAGGCTGCCCTCTTTGGGCAGCCTCTTTTGTATTCTTATTTATTAATTCAGAGCTTTTCATGCAACCAACGAAGTATCATATCAGACTAAAAAATATAACCCTGTATCATTAGCGATTACTAAAATCCAGACTTCCTTTTTTGATACATTTTATAATCTGCTAATTACAACACATTAGTGAGCATAAAGACAAAAAAAATTATTTTGATTTTTGAGCTATTAAAAACGAAAATGAGCAGACTGCGATCCGATTATGCAAACACGCTCTTTCTTATGCCATGAATATTTTTCATTACAGCATTCTTTTGACTGATCACTTTACAACTAAATATAATTTCACAATCCTAGAGCTTGAATACGCATCCTGATTGTGAAACTGCCATAACAAAGCTAATTTACAAACAGTAATATTTTTCTCATCAAAAAACATCAAACCTATGCGTTATTTAGTCGAGCATCTATATACTGCCGATCCTTCGGTTCACGTATTTAACGGAAAAATTTATATCTATCCCTCCCACGACATTGAATCGGGCATTCCTGAAAACGACAATGGCGATCATTTCGACATGCGTGACTATCACGTATTTTCTATGGACTCTATCGGCGGAGAAGTGACTGACCATGGAGTTGTTTTAGCTGTAAATGACATCCCCTGGTCGGGACGTCAGCTTTGGGCTCCGGATGCCGCCTGCAAAAATGGAAAGTATTATCTCTATTTTCCTCTGAAAGACAAAAATGATATTTTCCGTATCGGCGTAGCAGTAAGCGATAAACCCGAAGGCCCTTTTATTCCGCAAAGTGATCCTATCAAAGGCAGTTTCTCTATCGACCCGGCGGTTTTGCAAGATAACGACAATGACTATTATATCTATTTCGGAGGATTATGGGGCGGCCAACTACAACGCTATCGCGATAACAAAGCCATTGAAAATCCGGGATTACCGAGCGATGATGAAGCGGCTTTATTTGCCCGTGTTGCCAAACTGAGCGACAACATGCTGGAGTTTGCAGAAGAACCACGCGATGTAGTCATTCTGGATGAAAACGGAGAGCCCCTGAAAGCCGGAGATAACAGCCGTCGCTATTTTGAAGGTCCCTGGATGCACAAGTACAACGGCAAATACTACTTCTCCTACTCTACCGGTGATACACATTTGCTGTGCTACGCCATAGGGGATAATCCTTACGGGCCGTTTACCTACAAAGGAGTTATACTAACTCCGGTTGTTGGATGGACAACCCACCATTCGATAGTTGAATTTCAGGGAAAATGGTACCTGTTCCACCACGACAGCGTGCCTTCCGGAGGCAAGACATGGTTGCGAAGTATTAAGGTAACCGAACTGGAATACAATGCTGACGGTACCATCAAAACAATAGAAGGACAATAATTATAAATCACAAACATACCCATAAAATCTGCAATGACAGATTGTATGTTGGAACTTGAAACTTTGAAATAGAAACTTTCTACATGATCCGATATTTATCTATACTATTTCTTTTTACCGTATCCATTTTATTCGCACAAGCAGAAGACGGTAGCAAACTTTGGCTGCGTTTCGGACAGGCCAAAGCATCGCCTATACGTTTTACCGGAATTAATGCAGACAAAACACTCTTTGCTGTAAAAGAATTTCAGAAAGCATGGAAAGAAATTTACGGCAAAGAACTATCCATCAACAACTCAGGAGAACAAACACTGATTATCGGCACTTCCCGAAGCAAAGCTCTGCTACCATTTGCTTTGAGCAAAAACCTCGAACAACTGGGTAACGAAGGATTTACAATAAAAACTTTCGATCTCCGGGGCAAACGACAGACTGTTATAACTGCAAAAAGCGAAGCGGGTTTGCTCTACGGTGTTTATCATTTGCTGCGACTTATCCAAACCAACGAGTTACCGGACAATCTGGATATCATTGAAAATCCGTCATATGCTGTCCGTATTCTGAACCACTGGGACAATCTGGATGGCAGCATTGAACGTGGATACGCCGGTCATTCTATCTGGAAATGGGAAGATATGCCAAAGAAAATCTCGCCCCGATATACCGAATATGCCCGGGCAAATGCTTCAATTGGAATCAACGGTAGTGTACTGGATAATGTGAATGCATCGCCAAATATCCTTCGGAACGACTATCTTGAAAAGGTAAAAATGCTGGCCGGGATCTTCCGTCCATTCCATATCAAAGTATATCTATCTATTAATTTTTCAGCCCCTTCTGTTATTGGCGGTTTGCCCACAGCCGATCCGCTCAACCCTGCTGTTATAAAATGGTGGGGCAATAAGGTAAATGAGATTTACCGGTTGATTCCTGATTTCGGAGGCTTCCTGGTAAAAGCCAACTCCGAAGGGCTCCCCGG
>JAUZOF010000163.1 GCA_030706585.1 Bacteroidota bacterium | reverse complement strand
CGTTCATCCTTATAGGTGGTATCGTTATTATCGGTTTGGCTCCATTCCTGCTTACCCGTCTGATCGAATCGGATGTAACAGGTATCATGGGTATGTTATTGCGATAAAAAGAATCTCTATTTTGTTCTGCCCCTAAATCCCCTAAAGGGGACTTAAAGAGAGTGCAGGACATGAATAGAGTCTATAATAAAGATCCAATAACGCTATAAAGTTCCTGTTTCTGCTATCGCAAAAGTCCCCTTTAGGGGATTTAGGGGCGGTAGGAGATAAACAGAGTCAAATTCTTATCCCGGTTACCGGGCGGTTAAAAGCCTTAAGAAATAAATTAAAGAATCATGGCGCACATTAGCTTGTGGCTATTAAAAAGAAATATATGAATCTGGAAACCATTTCATTGTTGCGGTTTGAATGGATACTCATTGCGATTATCTTCATTCTGCTCGTTATGAAGTTGATGGATGCCGATAAGAATACCAAGTCGATGCTGACGGTGGTAAACGGACTTCTGCTGATCAACTTTCTGGCAGGATTGCTGCCAATGGCTGAGGGGAGCGCATTCAGCGACTTTTTCCGAACCAGCCAGTTAATTGTTTTAGAGAAAAATATCCTGAACTTCGGCCTGTTGCTGATCTCTTTCAGCGGAGCCCGTTATTTATACAGCATTAAAAACCAGCTGGAGTTTTACATCCTGATGCTTACGAGCGTGGTGGGTATGTTCTTCATGATCTCCAGCGGACACGTGCTGATGTTGTATTTAGGATTGGAAATGTCAAGTATCCCTGTGGCTGCTTTGGCAAACTATAACCGTTCATTACGTAATTCGAGCGAGGCCGGTCTGAAGATGATCTTCTCATCAGCTTTCTCCAGCGGAATCCTGTTGTTTGGTATCTCCCTGTTGTATGGCGCTACCGGAAGCCTGAGCTTCTCTGCCATCTCTATGAGCATCCAGCCAGGCGCGTTGTCGTTGCTTGCCTTTGCCTTCATCCTGGGTGGATTCGCCTTCAAAATGTCTGTCGTGCCTTTCCACTTGTGGACTGCCGACGTGTACGAAGGCGCTCCTGTACAGGTGACCAACTTCCTGTCGGTTATCTCTAAAGGTTCGGTAATCTTCGTGATCATCACTGTACTTTACAAACTCTTTGGCAATATGCACACAGAGTGGCAATTGGTGTTGTCGGTGTTGGCTATTCTGACCATGACCATCGGTAACTTGTTTACCATGCGTCAGACCAACATCAAACGTCTGTTAGCGTTCTCATCCGTGACCCAGGTAGGTTTCGTATTGGTGGGTATCGCAGGTGCTTCTAAGGTTGCAAATGCTTCTGTGGTTTACTTCGTGTTGATCTACATGTTGAGTAATATCGCTGCATTCGGTGTGATCGGGGCTATCTCCGAGTCGACCGGCAAAGAGAACCTGGATGCATTCAAAGGCCTTTACAAATCAAACCCGATGCTGGCGTTGACCATGGCGATCAGCTTCTTTTCGTTGGCGGGTATTCCTCCGACAGCCGGTTTCTTCGGTAAACTGTTCCTGTTGGCAGCCGGTTTTGGACAAGGTCTTTACGTGGTATTGGCAGTGGCTTCCATTAACCTTGTGATTTCATTGTATAACTACCTCCGTGTGGTGAAAACCATGTTTATGGATCAGGCGGAAGTGGCTTTGCCTAACGTGAAAAGCAATGCTCCGCTTACCGTAGCATTGGTGATCTGTGTGGCTGGTCTGTTGTTGGTAGGCTTCTACAGCCCGATCTTCAACTTCATCAGTTCATTCAGCTACGGCATGTAATTGAGTTATATCCAAATAGCAAAGAGCCGGATTGCGATGTACGTAGTCCGGCTCTTTTCGTTTGGGGGAATTCTTATTCATTGTTTTCTTTGAATTGAAATTCAAGTAAATGCAGGTTGCTTCGTAAGCATCCCAAATAGTCCGTACCACATCAAAAACGGGCATGGAGGAAATGAAGTCCACCATGTCCGTTTGCTTTGTATTAGTGATTTAAGGAAGTAATGCTTCCCAATTGACTGGATTTTGCAAGGTCGGGATTTTTTCGAGTTTAGAGTTGAGCCATTGATAGGGTTCAATGCCTGCCTGTAAACAACTCCCAATGAGGGTGTAGAATATACAGTTATCTTCGGCCCCGCTCTCGTTGCCAGAGAATAAATAGTTGCGGCCCAGTGTAATGGTGCGTATGGCATTTTCTACACCGTTGTTGTCGATGTGATAATATCCTTCTTTGCAATAACGACCGATATGCGGCCACATGCCAAAAGCATAGCTAATGGCTTTACCGAGCGGACTTTTGGGAGTGCAGGTGTTGGCGGTCTGCTTCATCCAGTTTTCCATTTGTTGCAATATAGGGTAGGCTTTTTCTTCCCGTTTTTTCCGTAGTTTGTGATTTGCCTTCTCTGTTTTAAGATTATCTTCGAGCATGTAAAGCAGGGCTATGTAATCCAGTGCTTTTTGAGCTTCGGGTGTAGTGGTTAATGCATTTTCGAACTTGCGTCTTACGTGAGCCATGCACCCCAATGGGAGTACCCCCTGTTTTTCTTCGTAAATGCTGTAAACGGCATAACCGTCGGTCTGCAATGCTCCTTTGTAGTTTTTGAGCATTTTCAGAACCACCTCTTTCGAACGCAAACCTTTATCGTAATAAAAGAATATACCCGGAGTCAAAACCGAACGAACCACCCAAATATATCCTTTGCGTGCAGAACCGGGACGGTCGGTTATCACATGACTGGTTTCGTCTACCTGGATATAATTGGTTGTAAGCGCACGATTCATGAGTGTTATGCAAAGCGGATAAAGCTTGTCCGCCAAATCGTGCACCCAGCGATTGATGTTCGATGTGCTAATTTCCAGACCAAGGTCTTTAAAGCGTTTGACTTGTCAATATTCCGGTATATGGTAAAGAAATTTATCAATGATAATCTGGCTTAACAATGATTCGTCAGCCATACAACCCGGAAGAATCCCTTGTTTGGGATGAGCCTGTACAATCTTTGAGGAAAGCGATTCCTGTGTCTGAGGAATTTTGTAAACCGGACGTATGGTGCGCTCTACCCAGAACTTTGAAGGCTCAAGCATCAGCCGCTCCGTTACATCTTCCCCGATTCGGACCATTTTATCGGCATCGAAGTTTTCCGGGTAAATGACGGTTTCACGTCTCTCAATGTGGTCGGGTATTTTACAGGTGCGCTTTTGTGATACGGAATGTGTCTTTTGTGCGTTGCGACGCTGTTCTGCTTTTTGCTTTATCTCTTCTACCAGCGTTGAGAACACCGATGATTCCTCTTCCAATACAGGAGTACCCTGCCCGGCATCAAAGAGTGATAATTGCGCCTCCGGATAAGCGCAGGCAGGCTCTTCTCCGAACACCGCCCATAAAGCTGACGTTTCAGATAAAGAATCCGGTTGTTTTTGCGTGCAAGCTGCTCTTCTTTAGCAAGAAGCAGCTCGTCTCTTGCAATAAGCTACATAATGTTTTATACGTTCTTTACGTAATAAAGCCTTTCTATCATATTTAAATCTCAGATATGAATATTCCACCTTAAATCAAGCTATCTTTGAAAACGAAATAATTATATTCAATGAAGACAAAAATATTTTCCCTGCTGATTCTTTCTATGGCTTATATATCCTTATTTGCCCAGAGTGACGATAAAGCAGTATTTGAGCAATATAAATTGGCTATTAATCCGAAATTGGATCTGGATAAACTGATAGTGGAGACGGGCAGATTCTTCCTGGACCGTCCTTATGTTGCGAGTACGCTGGAGATAAACGACCAGGAGCAGTTGGTGGTCAATTTACGCGAACTGGATTGTACTACGTTTGTAGAGACTACTTTTGCATTGGCTTTAACGGCGAAATCAAAGGAATTTACCTACGATAAATTCTGTCGCACCTTGACTAAAATCCGTTATCGTGATGGCAAAATTGACCAGTATCCTTCCCGACTGCACTACTTCACCGACTGGATTAAGGACAACACAAAGAAAGGTCTCGTAAAAGATGTGACGAAGAAAATCAGCTGCGATACCATCCGGTTCCATGATGGTTTTATGAGTCATAATCCCGATAAATATAAAGCCCTGCGTGAACATCCCGAATTTATCCCCACGATAGCGGCACAGGAGAACGATATTAACCAACGCATCTACAATTATATCCCGAAGGCAGATGTGGCCGCCAAAGCGAATAAAATCAAAACGGGCGACATCATCGCCATCACCACCAACCTGAAGGGACTGGACATCAGTCACGTTGGTTTTGCCGTTTGGGTGGGAAAAGAACTGCATTTCATGCACGCTTCCTCTACATTGAAGAAAGTGGTGATTTCCGATAAGACATTGGCCGAATACCTGAATGGCGTGAAAATCCACACGGGCATTATCGTATTGCGCCCTATCGAAGAATAAACCCATTTTCTATAAATGACAAAAGCCCGGCAGTGAACTGTCGGGCTTTTGTGTGAATATAAAGATAGTTATGCTTGTACTTCAGGTTGAAGCGGCTCTGCTACCTCTTTGGGTTGGATAGCTTTATCCAGTTGCAGATAAACTAATGCAGTTGCCATTGCGATAACCGGAATCGCTACAAAAACGCCCAGCACTAAGGCAATCAAACCCGCAATTACCAATCCGAAACAAGTCAGCCCGAACAAAAAGATATGCCAAAAGTTACCTTTGGTAGCAGCCCAGCTCAAGCGTAATGAATCCATGATTCCTGCATTTTTATCCACAATATAATAGGGGAAGAACATCCACCGGATTTTGAAATAAATTGCCGGAATCAGAAACAGCAACATACAGAAGAATAACGGTAATGCCGCTTGCTGAAGGGCGTGAGTTAACATCACAGGGTCCTTTACCATCGCGACAGAGAAACCGGCAATCACATGTCCTGCTATGATAGTCACCAAACCAATAATAAACGCAATAATAGCAGCGCCAATGGCCGGTAAAGCGGATATAATTGATGCTACTAAATAGGTAAAGAACATGGGAATAACATCCTTGAATGCCTTAAACTCCGGCTCTTCTTCTTTTGCTATCTGAAGGCAGACTTTAATGAATCCCAAGGAAAATACCACCGACACAAACAGTCCTGCCAACTGGGAAATCATTCCGGAAATCCCTCCTTTATTCAAGACCTGTACCGTAGATATTAATCCGTATATCACCAGATAACCTAATATCAATCCGATAAGTAAAAACAGATTGTCATTGTTTATCAGTTTCCATGCAGACTTGATTGATTCTCTAATCGAAAATGCTTTTTCCATAAGTCAACTATTTTTTTGTGATTAATGACGGCAAATGTAAAGATTCTACTCAATATTCTTACGCACCTTGAGCAAATATTCGCCCATCGCCTCATTGTCTTTATTATCAATGATGTGAATAAGCGTATCAAGCTCCCCTTTCATGCGTTCCAGCTGTTCGGTCGTATAGGGATTGAAAAGGATTTCCCGAATCAGGTAATCATCTTCTGAAAGCAGTCCGTAGGCAATGTCCATGTGCTTTTTGAAAGTCGTACCCGGCGCCTCCTGACGCTTGATGATGGATGCGAAAGACAAGGTGGATGCAAAGGGAACGGAAAGCGAGTAAGCTACCGTCTCATCATGCTCCTGGAATGAGTATTCGAAAATATTTAAATGCAGCGAGTGGTAAAAGTCTTTGAAAAATGCCTTTCCCATATGGTCCGACTCAGTAATGATAATGGCATTCTGCTTTGACAAATCGCTTAAGCTCGCAAAAGTAGGACCGAACATCGGGTGCGTTGATACAAACGGATTTTTTGTTTTGGCATAAAACTCCGGCAAACCCGTCTTCACCGATGCGATATCCGAAATGATACATCTTTCTGTGAGATAAGGCAGTACCATTTCAAACGCGGGAATAGTATATTTGATGGTCACCGCATTAATGACCATATCGGGCTCAAATTCGCGGATTTCCTCCGGTTGAGTCATGCGTAGAGTGTTGAATACGAAACGCAGGCGCTTAGGGTCGGTGTCGAAGAGCGCAACTTCGTGATTGAGGCAAAGGGCGTCGGTCAGGAAGGTTCCCATTTTCCCGGCGCCAAGGATTAATATCTTCATCGTGAGTATATCGCTAAAAAAAGACGAGCTACTTGCTACCGGTGTAGCTTGTAGCTCGTCTTTGTATCTTAAACTTACTTATTCATGATTTCAATTTGCTGGCGAACCGACTCTTCGTGAATCGCTTCGAGCACCACTTGCATAAACTCAGAGCTCATGCCCATGCTCACCGCCTGAGCTACACGCTTGCTGATGATTTCATCGTAACGTCCTGACTGAAGAACGGTCATTCCGTGCTCTTTTTTGAACTGGCCGATCTCTTTAGAGATTCTCATACGTTTAGCCAAAAGCTCAAGCAGGTCATTATCGAGGTTGTCAATCTGACGACGGAGGTCTGAAAGGTCTTCGGTAGTCTGTGCAGTATCACGGATAACGAGGTTGTTCAGGATTTGTTCCAATGCATCAGGAGTTACCTGCTGTGAAGCGTCACTCCATGCGCAATCCGGATTACAATGCGACTCGATGATCAAACCTTCGAAGTTCAGGTCCATAGCCTGCTGGCTCAACGGTGCGATAAATTCGCGTTTACCACCGATATGGCTCGGATCACAGAAAATAGGAAGGTTTGGAATACGACGTTTCAGCTCGATAGGAATGTGCCACTGTGGCTGGTTGCGGTAAATCTTCTTGTCGAATGAGCTAAATCCGCGGTGGATAGCGCCAATCTGACGAATACCTGCGTTATACACGCGTTCGATAGCTCCAATCCACAATTCGAGGTCAGGATTCACCGGGTTTTTCACCAATACGGGGATTTTGCAACCTTTCAAAGCGTCTGCCACTTCCTGTACGGCAAATGGATTCGCAGTGGTACGAGCTCCAATCCACAATAGGTCAACACCGAACTTCAATGCTTCATATACGTGACGCTCTGTCGCTACCTCAGTCGCGACATACAAGCCAGTCTCTTTTTTAACGCGTTGCAACCATGCCAAACCTTCGCTACCGATTCCTTCGAAGCCCCCCGGTTTGGTACGCGGTTTCCAGATACCCGCGCGGAAGATTTTCACACCTTTTGCAGCCAGCGCATGAGCTGCTTCCATTACCTGTTCTTCGGTCTCTGCACTACAGGGACCGGCAATTACCATCGGGCGTTTGTTTTCTACACCGTCGAATGTTATTGGTTGTAATTCCATAGTTTATGTTGCTTATTTATTCTACAAAATGAGATGATATATAGTAACCGGTTCTTTTACAATACCGATTTAATTCTTTCCAAAGCTTCTTTCAGTTTTTCTTCGGGACAACAAAGCGAGATGCGTACATATTTATCTCCTTTATTTCCGAAAATAAACCCGGGAGTGATGAATACGTTTCCTTCATACAGAACTTTATCCGAAAGCTTCTCTCCGTTTTCCCACTGGTCGGAGACTTTTCCCCAAAGGAACATTCCCACCTGGTTTTTATCGTAAGTACAACCCATCGCATCCATGATTGCACCCGCTACGTCACGACGTTTGCGGTACACTTTGTTCATCTCCTCGTGCCATTCCGCTTTGTTACCCAGGGCAGCTACTGCTGCTTTTTGCATCGGGCGGAACATACCTGAGTCAATGTTGCTTTTCACCTTCAATACCCATTGTACGAACTGTGCATTCGATGCCAACATACCGATACGCCAGCCCGGCATGTTGTGCGATTTACTCATTGAGTTAAGTTCGATACAAATGTCTTTCGCTCCTTCAACACTGAGGATTGAAATCGGTTTATCGTTCAGGATGAAGCTATAAGGATTATCGTTGCAAATGATGATGCCGTGTTTCTTACCGAAAGCGACCAGTTTCTCATACAATGAGATAGTTGCATTGGCGCCGGTTGGCATGTTCGGATAATTCACCCACATCAGTTTGACTTTGCAGAGGTCCATCTTCTCCAAAGCGTCGAAGTCGGGTTCCCAATTGTTGTTTTCATCCAAATCATAGGTTACGATTTTAGCTTCCACCAGGTTGCTTACCGAGCTATAGGTCGGATAACCCGGATTTGGCACCAATACCTCATCACCTGGATTGAGGAACGCCATAGATATGTGCAAGATACCTTCCTTAGAACCGATCAGCGGCTGAATTTCGTTCACCGGATTCAGTACAACACCGTACCATTTCTTATACCACCCTGCAAAAGCTTCACGCAATTCGGGAATACCCACGTAAGGCTGATATCCATGCGCTTCAGGCTTGTGACTTTTCTGACACAAAGTCTCGATGGTCGCACTTGAAGGCGGAAGGTCAGGACTTCCCACTCCCAGACTGATGATATTTTTACCCTGTGCATTCAATTCTGCAATCTCTTTCAGTTTGCGCGAAAAGTAGTATTCGTTTACCTGATTGAGGCGGTTGGCCGGTTGTATCTGCTTCATATTTTTGTATTCGTTGATGCGTTTATT
>JAUZOF010000162.1 GCA_030706585.1 Bacteroidota bacterium | reverse complement strand
CAGACATCCACCTCCACCCCAAACTCGCGAAGTTCGTTGTAAATATCAATGATCTTGGTATTGCGTATATCGGGACAATTCTCTTTAAAGGTAACGCCCAGGATCAAGACCTTAGAGCCTTTCACCTTATGGTCTTTCTGAATCATCAGCTTCATCACCTTGCTGGCAATAAAGGTCGCAATCTCGTTGTTGACCCGACGACCGGAAAGGATTACACGCGGTACATAACCCAATGATTCCGCTTTACTCGCCAGATAATAGGGATCGACGCTGATGCAGTGCCCTCCTACCAATCCGGGACGGTATTTGAGGAAGTTCCATTTGGTTCCTGCGGCTTCCAGCACATCGTTGGTATCAATGCCTACCTTATCAAAGATCAGGGCCAGCTCATTCACAAAGGAGATATTGACATCGCGCTGTGCATTTTCAATAATCTTGGAGGCCTCCGCCACTTTGATGTTCGGCGCCTTATGGGTACCCGCTTCAATAATAGAAGCGTACAAGGCATCAACCTGATCGGCAATCTCCGGAGTAGAGCCCGAGGTCACTTTTTTGATTTTGGTAAGGGTGTTCACCTTGTCCCCCGGGTTAATCCGCTCGGGGCTGTATCCGGCAAAGAAATCTTCGTTGAACTTCAATCCGGATACCCGTTCGATCACCGGGACACAATCCTCTTCGGTACAGCCGGGATAAGTCGTTGACTCGTAAATCACGATATCGCCCTTGCCTATCACCTTACCCAGCATCTCTGAAGCGCCGAGTAATGGTTTCAGATCGGGCATATTGAAACGGTTGATCGGTGTGGGGACTGTAACGATATAGGTATTGTACTCCTTAAGGTCTTCAACATCAGCAGAAAAGGACAATCCTATCTCCGGATTCCCGGCATGCAGATCCATGACCTGCTTCATCGCTGTCAGGTCCGCCTCACGGGTATGATCGTGACCGGCAGTCAGCTCCTCTACCCGTGTCTGGTTGATATCAAACCCGAGTACTTTGTATTTCTTACCGAACTCTATGGCTAACGGGAGTCCGACATAGCCTAGACCGATAATTGCTATCTTTGTCATTGTGTTAATATGATAAACCACATAGACACATAGGGCACATGAATATCCCCTGTTATGTTCTAAATGTTTATCTGGTTATATTATTATTCGTTTTACCGCCCCTAATCCCCTGAAGGGGACTTTTACCTTCTGCGGCTTATTTGTTTGGTGCAAATTATTTGAGTTTACTCGTTCAACTCTTTTACGAGTCTCATCCCGCATCGCACTCTTTAAGCCCTCATCCCAATAGCTATCGGGATGGTTCAATCCACATATCCAGGTATTGTCTAATTCTGAATTCTGCTAATGAGCCTGCCCCAAAGGGACAAACACAAATTCCAAACTGCCTAAAAACTGTCTGAGCGAACTAGCCCATCCACAAATGTCCGAAAATGGAAGTATGCTCCATGGGCGTATGAGCGAGTTTTTTTAGGCTATGTTTTTGCATACTTTTTGCGCCAAAAAGTATGGCCCGCGGCAGGCGATTAAAAAACTTCTCCCGTTATTAGTCAATCCGTCTAGCGGCTTAAAGCCGCTGATCAGTGTCCATCCAGCAGATCCCGATAGCTACTTCGTCGAACTGGATTTGCAATCAGGGGTGGTCGAAAGATTAAATAATGGATGTGGTTTGCTCAAACAGATTACTTCTGTTTGAATCTTTCAATCACAGTATTCTTTTCACGGAATTGTAAATTGTCTAAAATAGGCTTGATTCATTAACGATGGATCACCGCCACATTCTTTTATAATGATTACCACCAATGATTCCCATAACTCCATAGTGAATCGACGCTTAGCTGTTTTATAACCCAAATCATTCAACTTCTTGTACATGAGCAGGAGCATGGATGCGATCAGAGTCATATAAAGCATCACTTTGATCCCGTTCTCACTGACAGACAAGAAGTGACTTGCGTTAAGTTCCTGTTTTATAAAACGAAAAAACACCTCTATATCCCATCTTTGCTTATAAATATCAGCAATTTCTTTGGGTGATAACTCCAGATTATTACTGATGAAATAGAATACATTCTCTTTCTTTTTAAATTTGCCTTTGTTTTCTGGTGGTGTTGTATCAATCTTATTTTTACGTTCAGCGACAATAAGACGATATTGATTACCCTCATCAAAATGCCGTTCCTCGTGGTTATAGAGATTGACAATCTGACTACTAATTAAAGTCAATTCACCCAGGTCATTCGATGTCTCTGTGACTATATCCTGAGAAACAATTTGAAATTTCCTATTCGTTTTTAATCTTCCAACAAAATGGATTTGATTATCATTAAACGAAGAAAATGTCTGAGATGAAGAAACTCCTCTATCAAATGTGTAAATATTTAATGTAGAGCCTTCTTTATTTGCATTTTGTTTGACAACTTCCGGAATTGCCCGATCTTCACTAGTAAAAGACGGTTCAGTAAATATCTTCAGATCACAGGCTGTCAATCCATCAAACGCCATTGTATATTTGGCCTGTTTGACAACTTTATTCGGATCCTTGCTTTTCTTATCACCAGGCGCAATTCCTTGTTTTAGCTTATTGCAAGTTTCTGCAACCATACTGCTATCCACTCGTACGACCTTGTATTTCAGTTGTTCTTCTTTAGAAAAGCATCTGCTAAATTCCGCATAGATATGCTCATATGCCAAACGAAAGAAGTCGCAATTAATGTTAGACAGTCGGGTCGAAATAGAACTTCTTGAAACTTTCATTCCCGGTTCGTAACAAAACATATTCTTAAAAAGATCACTTTTAAAAAGATCTTCCAATGTCCGTTGGCTTGTGCGATCTGTTGTCAGAATCCCATATAAAAGAAGATTAAAAATTCGGCTACCATACAGCACCTTGGCACAATAATCTACTTTTGTATCGTGTGATAATCTGCTGAGCAAATCATCCGGGATAAGTGAAAGGACTTTTTGAATATTGACTTTGTGATTTTTGAACATATGCGTTTTCTTTTCGCTTGCAAAGTTAAAGTCAAACCCAATGTCATCGGTCCGGATTAAGCCTCTACTTATCAACTGTATAGTAATTTATCCGTTGATAAGCTCAAGCTTATTCAATTCAGTGGCTATTTTCGACTTTTTTACTGAAAAATCTTTCGACCACCCCTGATTTGCAATCCCGCTTTCTTATTCTATCAGGATTTATAATCCGAAATAAACCGGATATCATAACCTCATAATAACTATAAGGCGGATTATAAATCACGCCTTGACAAGTCTATGTGGTTAAATTAATTGTGTCTGAATTGAGTATAAACGGTCACTAAATGTGCTAAAATCAGTGTATTTGCTACTGCAAAAGTCCACTTTAGGGTCTCGATAGCTATCGGGATAGGGGCGGAAAATACAATAGCACTTGAAATTTTAGTGAGTTTTCACTCCCTCTATGAGCAAAATGCTCTGCTCCCCTCAACACCTATTTTCCGCACTCCCAACTCCTCCTCTATCGGGGGAGGTCGGGAGGGGGCTTCCCTATCTTCCTATTCCATACACATTCACGCCAAATGCTCTCAGCGCCTCGTGATCCAGAATATTCCGTCCATCAAACACAAAGGCCGGTTTCATCATCAGGGCGCTGAGCTTCGCCCAGTCGTATGTCTTGAATTCATCCCATTCGGTCAGGATAGCCACGGCATGCGCTCCCGATACAGCCTGCTCAATATCCACCACTTTCTGTACCATTTCTCGGTTCTCTTCCGAGGAACGGGTTTGCAGGTAATCCAGATCTTTGTGTATCTGGCTTTCCGACACCTTCGGATCATAGACATGAATCTCCGCCTGCTCATTCAACAGGTAATCCGCCACATAGATAGCAGCCGACTCGCGGGTATCGTTGGTATCCTTCTTGAATGCCCATCCGAGCATCGCTATTTTTTTACCGGAAAGAGTGTTATTCAGTTTAGAAATAATATTTTGAGCAAAACGTCTCTTCTGGTAATCGTTCAGATCAATGACCTGCTCCCAGTAGTCGGCAACCTCATCCAGGCCATAGGTACGGGCAATATAGACCAGGTTCAGAATATCTTTCTGGAAACAACTACCGCCGAAACCTACCGATGCTTTGAGGAACTTCGGTCCGATACGGCTGTCCATACCTATCGCTTTTGCGATCTCATCTACATTGGCTTCTGTCTTTTCACAGAGTGCCGAGATCGAGTTAATGGAAGAGATACGCTGTGCCAGGAAAGCATTAGCCACCAGCTTGGATAGCTCCGATGACCAGACATTCGTTTGAAGAATACGCTCGCGGGGTACCCAGTTGGCATAAATCTCAGTCAGTGCCTCCATTGCCTCTGCCCCCTCCGGTGTCTGCTCGCCACCGATCAATACACGATCAGGGCTATAAAGGTCCTCAATGGCTGTACCCTCCGCCAGAAACTCTGGATTGGACAACACCTGAAACTTCGCACTGGTCTGATTGTTGCTCAGGATGGTCTTGATGGCCTGGGCTGTACGTACGGGCAGTGTTGACTTTTCCACCACAATCTTATCGGAAGTCGCCTCTTTGGCAATCTGACGGGCACATAATTCGATATATTTCAGATCAGCCGCTTTACCCTTACCATTACCGTAAGTCTTGGTAGGAGTATTGACCGACATAAAGATCATCTCCGCATCACGGATAGCAGCCGACACATCAGTAGAGAAAAACAGATTACGGCCACGGGCTTCCGCTACTACTTCTCTTAACCCCGGCTCATAGATAGGCAGGTTAGCTAATTCGGAATCGTTCCATGCCGCAATACGTTCCGCATTGACATCCACTACGGTCACTTTGATGTGTGGGCATTTGTGGGCGATGACCGCCATGGTGGGGCCGCCTACGTATCCGGCTCCAATGCAACAGATGTTTTTAATTTTTGTCATCGTGGTATTTTTTGGATCCACTGATTATCACAAATTTCCACTAAAGGATTATCTATGATAAAATCGGGATTCTATATTGTATTTTTATCTTATTCTTTGATTGTCGTTGTCCTCGTTTTGTCCACTAATTTTCACGAATTTGCACTAATAAGTAGTAGGATGAATCCATGTCGTATTAATCTGATTTTCGATTTTTACCTCTATCTTAAGATAGCTGTTAGTATGGAGGAAATGTCTTATTAATTTCGTGTCAATTCGTGTAAATCCATGTAAATCAGTGTAAATTCGTGGACAAAAAAAAACAATTCGTGGACAAAAAAATTCGTGGATCACTTCTTCACCACCTTATCCAGATCCACACACACAGTCGTAGCCAATTGCTCCAGGTGCAGCACCATCTTTGACTTGCCGATCTTGGTAATCTTACCGGAAATATCCTTTAACGGCCCGCAGGCAATCAACACATCATCACCGATCGTAAAGGACACGGCATACGTCGCCGCCTTCTCCAGAAACTTCCGTATTGCTTTAATTTCCTTATCCAGAATAATTGCCGGCTTGCCGCAGTGATAGACAGCCCGTGTTACTCCATACAGCTGCAATAAAGCACGCAACTGATGTTCCTCTGCATTTACAAAAATATAGGACGGGAACAATGGTATCTCTACCATTTTGATCCGGTCACTCCACTGACGGGGAGCCAGATGCAACGGCAAGAAATTCTCTATTTCCGCGGCATCAAGACGCTCTTTCACCTTCTTTTCGGCGCGCGGAGTTGTATATAGTGCATACCAGGGCATAGGATATACCAAAGGTTCGTCACCCCCAACATGGGGCAACCATTCTATTGAATATTAAACAGTTAACCCAATCAGGGCTTTTTATTTACATTTGTGCTTTTAGTGCTTTGCGGGATAAACCACATAGGCACATAGTTTTTTTCTTTTTCTTTGTATCACAGAGAGCAACAGAGTTTCTTCACAGAGTACCACTGAGGGCTATTTCCTAATATAATCTCTGTGGTACTCTGTGCCACTTCTCTGTGAAACTCTGTATCATCTCTTCTCGCTTACCACAGAGAGCAACAGAGTTTTTTTCTCACAGAGGACCACTGAGGCTGTTTCCTGATCTAAATCTCTGTGGTACTCTGTACCACTTCTCTGTGGAACTCTGTATCATCTCTTCTCACTTACCACAGAGAGTTACAGAGTTTTTTTTCACAGAGGACCACTGAGGCTGTTTCCTGATCTAAATCTCTGTGGTACTCTGTGCCACTTCTCTGTGGGACTCTGTGATACCTCTTCTTCTCAACATGAAACCCACAGACAATAAGTAACCGCATAGTCTCACAAAGTCTTCATCAGGAACAATCATAAATCGATCATTCCTACGAAGGAATTGCGTACTTTGCGGTTAATGGTATTATTTTCAATGTAAGACACTATTACAGTGCTGTAAAGATAAAATGTGATATTCAAAACACAATACACAAACTGTTAATTAACAGGCGTTGTATCAACAAGAGTATCACGTCTGTAATCAAAATACGGATAACATATCCTCATAATACTTACGAGGCGGATTACAAATCACGCCTCAACGGACGCCTCAAGTAAAAATCAGCGGTTAAATCCCGATAGCTATCGGGACGCTGCACCCGCTATTACATCTCGTTTACATCTATCCTGCGAGTATCTACTGAGAGTGTCTCAAAAGTCAGTTCAATCATAATCAAACTTACATATTGATAGTTCGTCTGTTCTTACCGCCCAAATTGGCTACGCCGATCTTCGATTCCCCTAAAGGGTACTTTAAAGAGTGGGATTTCGGTCCAGATTTGCACTTCCCAACATCCCCTTTAGGGGCTTGGGGCGGTTTGTACTTACAATTTACTATCCGACATCAAATTTCGGATAACATATCCTCATAATATTTATGAGGCGAATTACAAATCACGTCTCTACCGAAAAATCACGCCTTGACGCTCATTTGCTAATTTGCTAATTTTCAAATTTGCTAATTTACCGCTTCCCGATCATCTTCTGCCACCGGGTACGGTGTTTACGACGTTGCTCATCAGCCGAGTCTTTTCCATGACCGTAACCATAACCGTAGCCATAACCGTAACCATAGCCGTAATGATAGCTCCGGTTGTAGTAATAATGCAACGAGTCAAAATCCACGTCATTAACAAGCAAATAAATATTCGACAAGGCCCTTTCACCATTAATCCGATTTACAAGCGTGATATTCTGCTTGTTGGAATAATTGGCCCGGCAAACGTAAATAACCATATCAGATACCCTGTTAATATGCAATGTATCCGACACAGCGCCCACCGGTGCCGTATCCAGAATAATATAGTCGTAATCTTTTTTAGCCTGTTCGACCAGCTCCTCCAGATGCCCCCGTTGCAATAACTCATTCGGATTGGGAGGAATGGCTCCGGAAGCCATCACATCCAGATTGGGGTAATCCGGCACATTTATCACCAGTTTTTTGTAATCCGGCTCATTACCGGACAACAAATTGGTAACCCCCACTTTCGTTTTAACCCCAAAATACTCGATCAGTTTGGGCTTACGTAAGTCCAATCCAACAAGAAGCACTTTCTTATCAGCAATAGAGAGGCTTATAGCCAGGTTGATAGAGACATAAGTCTTTCCCTCTCCCGGTACGGTGGAGGTAACCATCAATACTTTTTCCTTCGGATAATCAAGCGACAACTGCAATTTTGTCCGCAACAACCGGAATAATTCGGCATTGGAATCACTCTGTGACAGATGGTTTAAGAGGATATTGTCCGTCTTATTATGCCCAATCTCGGACAACACCGGCACTTTAGACAACTTCTCCACATCATTTCGTGACTCAATGTTGGTATTCAACATCTCCTTGAGGTAAATAATCAGAAGAGGCAATCCCAGACCGAACAAAAAGAAATAGATCCAGAGTTTACGGCTATCCGGAGCGATCTGTACCCCCCCATCAGAATATTTTACCACACGGGCTCTGGGAATAGCAACCGCCATGGTCAATGCGGTCTCTTCCCGCTTTTGCAACAGGAAAATATAGAGATTCTCTTTGATCTTTTGCTGACGCTGAATCTCCAGAAACTCACGTTCCTGGCGGGGAACCTCCTTAATGCGGGCTGATGTTTTTTGATCCAGTGACTTCAGGTCGTTCAGCGAGACCATTAGCCCCTTACGAAAACTGACGATACCGGTAAGGATAGCGCTACGGTAGGATTTCAGTTGCTGGTTAATCGCTTTCACCTGTGGCCCCTCCTCCGATGAACTCCGCAAGACAGGTTCTCTCCGGGTAATCAATTCGTTATAGCTTTGCACTACAGTCTGCACCCCGGCATCAGTCACACCTATATTAGGGATTAGGGAATAATTGTTCGCAGGGTTTTTAATAAACTCATCCAGGAACTTCACCAGGCTAAGCTGGATTTCGAGTTCAATCTGTTTATCTTTATATTCGTTATTTCTGGCAACAAACACTCCCGCTTCGGATGTGATATCGGTCAACTGGTTCGTTTGCTTAAAATCCTCCACATTG
>JAUZOF010000161.1 GCA_030706585.1 Bacteroidota bacterium | reverse complement strand
CTGACAGGTTTTGAAAACCTGTCAGGTATTTGGTAATAAAATTGTATTCTCAAAGTTTGATATTTCTCCAAACGGTAGACGATAGGAATCTATTTTATTTATAAATTTGAAGAATCACACAGAATAGAAAATCAGGTAGAATACATGAAAAACAAGAAAGACTGGTACCAACGCTTATGGAATATCGTTGAAAATCACATTATTCCGTTCTATAAGCGTCACAGGATGTCAGGCGAGATCAATGCAAACGCTATGATACGTCGTCGCTTTTTTGTCCCGATAGCAGCTCTGGTGGGTATCGTGATTATCGGTTTCTTCGGCTACATCATTATCGAAGGTTATTCACCGCTCGACTCCCTGTACATGATGGTGATCACATTTGCCACCATCGGCTATGGCGAAGTGCATCCTTTGTCCGATCAGGGGCGGATATTTACCATATTACTGATCGTATCGGGTTTTACAGTAGGCTTATACGCCTTGGGGCGGTTGTCTGCTTTTTTCATGGAAGGAGAATTATTAAATGTTTTAAAGCTAAAGAGAATGGACAAGGCACTGGCGAATCTCAAAGATCACTACATCATTTGCGGTTACGGTAAAACGGGGAAAAAAGTATTGGATGACCTTTTGCATAAAGGACAGAAAGTTGTTTTGATCGAAAGCAATGCAGAACGGAATGAAAAACTGAAAGAGGTTTTTCACGAAAACCTCCTTCATATTGATGGAGATGCCACCAGCGATGAGGTGTTGATACATGCCGGCATCGAACGGGCGAAAATCCTGATCTCCGTACTCAATACGGATGCGGAGAACCTTTTCGTGACGCTCAGTGCCAAGGATTTAAACCCCATCATCAAAGTAATCACCCGTGTGGAGGATGCCAGCTCTACCCCGAAGTTTAAAAAGGCAGGGGCAGACTTTATCATCTCACAGATCGAACTTGCATCGGAGCGCATTGTCTCTATCGCCACCACCACGACTGATTTCTTCAGCTTCGTGGAGTTTGCCGACAACAAAGAGGAGATGCGCGGATATAAATTCAAGCTGGTAGAGATACACGACGGCAGCGACCTGATCGGCAAGACCTATCGCGAGGCCAATATCCCTTCCCGCACCAACCTCGTCGTGATTGGCTCATACACCTCTTCGGAAAATCTTCAGGTAAACCCCAAAGCCAACGACGTCATACACCTGGGTGACCGCTTACTGGTCTTTGGTAAGGATGAACAGATTCATCTGTTGTCTTCCATTGCGAAAGCGTGAGGGAGATAGAGGATAAAAAAGGCGTATAAATAAAAATGACCCGACTCATTCAATGTTTGGAATGAGTCGGGTTATTTATTTTGTGAGATGTAGCGATATCTGAAATTACTTTGTCTAAAACATTTTCTACTTCTTCAAGATTAATCATTTTAGCCTTTCCTTCATCTATCTCGGATAACTCTTTAGCGAGATATTCCCGGACAGAAATTTCATAAGGGCTTATTGGGGGATTTTCCTCGTTCATATTATTCTTGATATTGACCCCTAAATCCCCTAAAGGGGACTTAAACCGTAGTTGGGTTGTGGATTATTCTTCGAATATTAAATAATCTGAGTTTCTCAGACTCAATAAATGTTTGGTACTCTCTGTAAGTCCCCTTTAGGGGATTTAGGGGTGGATGTCAGATGCTTTTTGCCAAAAAAGTACTTATCCGCACTTTCCCGGAATGGGGTAATATAAGATCCGATCCTACACCATCTCTATCTCCTCCCCATCGGGAAGGCCGGGAGGGGTCTCCTCTCGTCCCTGATACGCTCCAATCCACTGCTTCACCGCATAAAAGAACACCGTAAAGGCACAAGCCATAATCAACAACGTCAACGCCAGGTTAATCGAGCCCTGCACCCACTTGGCATCGTCCGAAATCTGGGGAATATAGATATTAAAGATATTTGTCACTCCGGCATAAAGGGTCGTGAAGCCTACAAAAATGAACGGAACCATTGTAATCCACGCATAGCGGAGCAATCCGCGGTTGATGATAAAGGAAGTCCCCACTGCTAGGGCAATAGATGCCAGTAACTGGTTAGCCGTACCAAACATCGGCCAGATAGTCGCCACACTGCCCGTATAAATAAAATATCCCCAGCTAAGAACCATGATGGCACTCGCAATAAGATTCCCCGGCAGCCAGTTACTCTTCTGAAACGGCTTATAAACCTTGCCCAGCATCTCCTGTATCACGAAACGGCCGATACGTGTGCCCGCATCAATCGTAGTCAGGATGAACAGCGCTTCAAACATGATGGCGAAGTGGTACCAATAGGACATCAACCCGTTTAGTCCCGGGATAGCCGAGAAAATCTGTGCCATACCGACTCCCAACGAGACCGCACCACCGGTACGTCCGGCAATCTTTTCGCCCACTTCTGCCGAAAGCTGGGTAAGATTCGATTCGGTGAAGCCCATCGCCTGCAGTTTGGGTAAAAAAGCCGCAAACTTCTCAGCAGGAATATTTATCGCGAAATAGTCGTATGGCAACAGGCTGGAGGCTGCAATCAACGCCAGAATACTCACGGTACCTTCCACCAGCATGGAACCAACGGCGATACTTTTGATGTGAGACTCTTTCATCAGCATCTTCGGAGTTGTACCCGAACTCACCAGCGCGTGAAAACCCGAGATAGCCCCACAGGCAATCGTGATAAAGAGGTATGGAAACAGCGTACCCGGAATAATGGGGCCGCCACCGTGAATAAATTCCGTGAAAGCCGGCATATGCATGGTTGGTGCCACAATTACAACGCCGATAGCCAGCATACCAATCACCGCAATCTTCATGATGGAGCTCAGATAGTCGCGGGGAGAGAGTAACAGCCACACCGGAAGCACCGAAGCGGCAAATCCATAGACTGCAATAAGAATAGTCAGTGTCTTATGATCAAATGAAAACCAGGAAGCGAAGGGTGAATCGGGGATATACCGTCCGTAAACCACGGCAAGGGTCAATAGGATCACTCCCATTACCGTTGCTTCGGTTGTTTTTCCCTTTCGGAACTTAAACATCCAGACTCCCATAAACAACGCGATCGGAATCGTTGAGGCAATGGTAAAAGTTCCCCACGAACTCTCCGCCAGTGCATTCACCACGACCAATCCCAACCCAGCCATCGCAATCACCAGAATCAGAAAGATCGCCAGCGAAGCCATTCCGCCGCTCACTTTGTTGATTTCGCGTCGCGCGATGACAGCGAGAGATTGCCCGTCATATCGGATAGAGGCAAAAAGGATGATATAGTCGTGAACCGCCCCTGCAAAGATGGAGCCGACCAGCATCCACAGGAATCCGGGGAAGTACCCGAATTGCGCAGCCAATACGGGACCTACCAACGGCCCTGCACCGGCAATCGCAGCAAAGTGGTGCCCGAAAAGCACCCATTTACTGGTCGGCACAAAGTTGTGTCCGTCAAAATGTGAGTGGGCGGGCGTTAATCGTTCATCGTTGATGGTTGCCACCTTTGCGGCAACGAAGCTGAAATAGAATCGGTAGGCAATAATAAAGATCAATATCGCACCGAGAATCAAAGGCATTGCATTCATGGTATAACAACATAGAAGAGACGTGATCCATCGCGTCTAATGATCCATCGTGTCTCTTTAGATTAAATAATTACAGGTTACACAAAAAGGAAGATAAGAAAAGCACACAGATGACACAGATTTAAATCGATTAACACAGATAAGAAATCCGTGCAAATCCGTGTTGCGAAGCATCCGTGTCATCCGTGTGCCAATTATTCCGTTTCAAACTGATCCAGCCACATATTCTCCCCGTCAAATACCGCGTAGGAGAAATATTTGATCCAATCACCCAGGATAATGATGCGGCTACGTTGCGCCAGCATCAGGTCGAGCATGATGTGGCGGTGTCCGAATACAAGGAAATCAGCCTGATTCGTTTGGAGAAACTCTTTGGCATACAGCACCAGATGCTCTTTCTCCTCACCCAGGTATCCGGCGTAATCATCACCGGTTTTGCGGCTGTGTTTCGACCAGTTGAGGCCGAAAGGGATCGTCCAGCGCGGGTGTATCCAGGTGAACATCTTTTGCAGGATCTTATTATGGAAAATGCTGCGGATAAATTTGAATCCCAGTGAATTATCGCCCAATCCGTCACCGTGTGCAATGTAAAACGACTTCCCGAGAAGATTGCAGCAGAGAGGTTCGCGGTGAATAATCGCACCGGTCTCTTTCCCGATATAGTCAAAAATCCAGATGTCGTGGTTTCCGATAAACCAATGCACCTCAATGCCTGAGTCGGTCAGCTCTCCGAGTTTCCCCAGGAAACGGGTAAAACCTTTCGGAACCACGTATTTGAATTCGTACCAGAAATCGATCATGTCACCCACCAGATAAACTGCCGCCGCATCGTGACGGATGCTGTCAAGCCAGCGTACAAACCGCCGTTCATTCTCTAAAGGGTCATCAAACGTGCGGGAGCCAAAGTGGGCATCAGAAGCAAAGTATATTTTTTTCATTTAGGGGAAATATAAAACGCAAAAACGCAAAGACACGAAGCATAAATACTTAGCGTCTTTGCGTCTTCGCGTTCAGACTATTATAAAAATCCGAGGTCCAGTTTTGCCTCGTCGCTCATCATGTCTTTGTTCCACTCCGGTTCAAAAACAATTTCAACATCGACACTTTTCACCTCTTCGACGCTTTCCACTTTCATGCGCACGTCTTCCACGATGAAGTCGGCTGCCGGACAGTTTGGTGCGGTAAGCGTCATTTCGATGCGTACGTTCTTTTCATCGTCGATGTCCACTTTATAAATCAGTCCGAGGTCATAGACATTGACAGGGATTTCAGGATCGAAGACCGTCTTGAGCATTTTGATGATCCTCTCTTCCATTAGCAGAAATTTATTTTCCATATTGATTGATTCTACGTTATAGGTTTTGCATTGTACGAGAACTATCAACGTTACAACGCTTTAATTGGTTGACAAAAATAGTGATTTTTTCCTTTACCACAGAGATATCATTATCACAGAGAACCACGGAGTTTTTTATAGAGGACCACAGAGTTGTTCACATTAGACTCTGTGATTCTCTGTGCCACTTCTCTGTGGTTCTCTGTGGTAAAATAATCCTCTCATTCCCAAATTTTCAAATTCAGATCTTTCCTTCATCCGCATAACTGTAATAATGCCCGTCGCAAACGATCAAATGATCCAGCACGCGGATATCCATCTCGCGGGAAGCGGTTACAATTTTGCGGGTAAGGTTATCATCGGCTCCACTGGGCTGTCGATTACCCGACGGATGGTTGTGGCAAAGGATGATAGCAGGAGAAAGAGCCAGTAAAGCCGATTTCAGAATCAGCTTGACATCTACCGAAGTGGCTGCAACTCCTCCCTGACTGATCTTGACTTTATTAATGACACGATTGGCCTGATTCAGCAGTAATACCCAGAATTCCTCATGCGGAAGATCGCATAGCATCGGATGGAAAATATCATACACAGACTGGCTACCGGTTACCTGATCGCGTTGAATGATTTCGGCCAGCTTCCGTCGCTTCCCCAACTCCATGGCGGCCATGATCGTAATCGCTTTGGCTTCTCCGATGCCTTTAAACTTGGTCAGATTTTCGAGTGTGTATTTCCCCAGATGGTTGAGGTTATTATCTGCATCGGCCAGAATCTTCCGGCAAAGGGCAACGGCCGTTTCATTCTGATTCCCGGAACCTATCAGGATGGCCAGTAACTCGGCATCAGTCAGTTCACCGATACCTTTGTGCATCATGTTTTCGCGGGGACGGTCTTCGAGTGCCCACTCTTTAATCGAAAGCTTTTCCATAATCATTGTCCGGTTAATGGTTAAAGACGGATGGAAATATCTGTTTAACAAAAATAGGAAAATGTCTCAATATCCGGTTATTATAATGAGGAAAATGGAGAAAAGAGTGTGTACATTCTTTATATCACAGAGGACAATGGAGGATTTCACAGAGAACCACAGAGCAATACGTCGTTTAGACTCTGTGGCTCTCAGAGCCTGTCTCTGTGCTCTCTGTGATAATTCCTTTTCGTTACAGAAAAGCCCTGTTTGTCAGAATTTCCACCATAAATGTCAATATTTGGATAGATAAAAGCGGAAAAAGTAATTGCTTTGCATTATAAATTCAGTATTAACTTGATTAACCACAAAACTAAACACGATGAAACGACACCGTTTATTTGTGATTCTGTTCGCATGGATGAGTATTCTTGTTGCAGCCCATGCCGAAGAAAAATATGATTTCGTTGTAGCTCAGGATGGGAGCGGCGACTATACTACCGTGCAGGCAGCCATCAATGCCGTGCCGGATATGCGCACCAATCGCACCCGCATCCACATCAAACCGGGAACCTACAAGGAAAAACTCACCTTACCGGCCAATAAAACCAATATCACTTTTATCGGTGATTGTGCATTGACCACCAAAATCACCTACGACGACTTTGCTTCGAAGAAAAACCGCTTTGGTGAGAATATCGGTACATCAGGCTCATCTTCGTTCTTCATCTATGGCGATGGATTTAGCGCAGAGAACATTACCTTCGAAAATTCTTCCGGCCCTGTGGGGCAAGCCGTTGCAGTTCGCATTGATGGCGATAAGGTGACTTTCCGCAACTGCCGCTTCCTCGGCTTTCAGGATACCCTTTACCCGCACGGTGAAAAGAGCCGCCAGTATTACAAAAACTGCTACATCGAAGGAACGGTCGATTTCATCTTCGGATTCTCCACCTGCTTTTTCGAAGAGTGCAGCATCATTTGTAAAACTTCCGGCTACGTGACTGCCGCTTCTACTCCGCAGGGAAATGTTTATGGATTCGTTTTCCAGAATTGCTCCATCGAAGGCGATGCTCCGGATGGTACCTTCTGCCTGGGCAGACCGTGGCGACCTTATGCGCAGGTACTCTTCCGCGAATGTTTCATCGGTAAAGTGATTAATCCGAAGGGCTGGGATAACTGGGGGAAAGTGGAAAATGAACAGACTACCTTTTTCGCCGAGTTCAAAAATACCGGAGAAGGAGCCAATTTAAAGAATCGTGTATCCTGGTCAAAACAATTAACCGATAAAGAGGCGGAGAAATTTACTAAAGCGAACATGTTTGGTGACTGGAATCCGGAAAAATAATTTGAAGATTTGAAAATGTGAGAATTTGAAAATATGAAGAGAATAACATTATTCCTGAGTCTGCTATTGACTTTTTTATTTACTGCAAGAGCAGAACAAAAGTACGATTTCGTAGTCGCTCAGGACGGTAGCGGCAATTTTACCAAAGTGCAGGACGCCATTGATGCCGCCAAAGCCTTTCCCGATAAGCCAATCACCATTTTTATCAAAAACGGAACCTACAAAGAAAAGGTGAAAGTGGCTGATTGCAACAATCACCTCTCCCTGATCGGTGAAAGCGCTGAAAAAACCATCATTACTTACGATGATCATTTCGAAAAAATCAAACGCGGTCGCAACAGCACCTTCTATACTTACACGCTGATGGTGGAGGCCGATGATTTTCATGCAGAGAACCTGACTATTGAGAACTCTTCCGGTCCGGTCGGACAAGCCGTTGCCCTGCACGTTGAAGGAGACCGTTGCGTCTTCCGCAATTGCCGCATCCTCGGTAATCAGGATACCCTGTATGCTGCAGGGCAATACAGCCGCCAGTATTACGCGGACTGCTACATCGAAGGAACGACAGATTTTATCTTTGGTGCGGCTACGGCGTTGTTTGATCGTTGCACACTTTGCAATAAATCGGATTCCTATGTTACCGCAGCGAGCACCACGCAAGGCAAACCCTTCGGTTTCGTTTTTCGTGATTGCAAAATCATCGCCAAAGAGGGTGTGAAAAAAGCATTTCTGGGACGTCCATGGCGGGATTATGCCAAAGTGGTCTATATCCGTTGCGAACTCGGCCCCCACATCGCCCCGGCTGGCTGGGTAAACTGGGATAAAACGAATCGCGATAAGACTGCTTACTTTGCTGAATTTGAAAGTAAAGGTGCCGGAGCAAATGCTTCACAACGTCAGCCCTGGACTCATCAGCTCACTAAAAAAGAGGCTTCAAAATATACAATGGAGAATATTCTGGCTCCCATCCTCCCGGTAGAACTGAAGGTAGGGGAGTGGACGAAGTAGTAGCTGGAAATACGCACCGGGCAGCGGCTCTATGCCGCTGCCCGGGTTGATTAAACAAGTAAAAGAGGAAACCGATTCATTTGCCAGGTTGGGGCGTGAATCGGTTTTTTGTTTCCTTTTGAAGAAAGAACGTATTTCTTAAAATAACTAAGAGAATTAAACCCAACCTCCTTTCTCCAATCAAAATGGTCTGTTACAAAATCCATTCTATGTATAAGAAAGTATTAGCCTTGTTGTTCATCGTTCAGGTTGCGGTGGCACAGGAAGCACCCCGCAGAGGAAAAGATAAAAATCCGGTGTTGCACCAGGTGTCAAACAAAGACATTGTGCAGAGTATTTATCCCGATGCCGCAAAGGTG
>JAUZOF010000160.1 GCA_030706585.1 Bacteroidota bacterium | reverse complement strand
TGAATTCAGCGCCGGCTGAAATTCTGGTGCGGTTGTTGAGTGTATCTTTGTAGCTGTAATATTGTGCATCTGCCCATTTCTGATACGTACCGTCCAGAGCGACATGCCACTGCTTACTTAGCTGCATAGACAGACCTGCTCCGTAGGTTTCGGCAAGTTCGAATTTTTTATCCAGGGTGACAGAATCCCCCTTGTACACCAGCTTTTTAGCGGTAGTATTCAGGTTAACCTTAGGTATGTATTTAAGTCCAATACATATATTCTGGTCTTTACCGATGTTCGTGAAAAACTGAGCTCCGAATTCCGGCTTAAATGCTCTTACCCGAATTTCATTGGTGATGATTGAGGCGGTTGTGCTACCTGTAAAATAGGTTTGGCTGGTGTGGCTGATGGTTCCGAACAGATAGTTCAGGTTAACCCCGAGAGATACGTGGTTAAATAATCTGCCGGCGATGCCCAGATATGCCTGAGAGAATCCTCCGCTACCGTAATAACTGTTTTCAGCAAAGTTACTGGTCTGTCCTTTTGGTTTGATGGAATCCCCGAACTGGTAACCGACAAAAGAATAGGGTAGGATTCCCACACTGGCTCCAATCCCTTTTGCGATTGGGAATTGCATGGCGATGTAGTCAATGTTGCCGTTGTAATTGGTGGATTTCAGGGCGCCTTGTTTGAAGTTGCCAATTTCACCTTTCAGACCGAAATCAAACAGGAAGGTGGTGGAGTCAATTACCGAATACGATGCCGGGTTGTTCGGGTTGATTTGTTTCTTGTCGCGCGTTCCTAACGAAGTTCCCCCCATGGCACGGCTGGCGCCAAACCCGCTTTCGGCCAATTGTCCATAACAATATCGGGTGTAAGGAGACTAGGTGCTGTTCTGTTAAAAAGAGGGAATAGCAATGGCTAAAGCAAAGAAGCCTAGCGCGATGGATTTAATTTTTTGCATTGTATTCGAGTAAACTGATTAAGCCTTTCAAAACAAGATATTCATCTGCAAAGATGGAGCTTTTTAACCTTTCGCCAAAATAAAAAGCGTCGCCTCCGGTTAAAAAAATCAAAAGGTTCTGATTTCGCTCTCTGAAGCGGTGGATATAGGATTCGATTTCAAAAATCATACCCTGTGCAACTCCGGCACGGATGGCGGTTTCCGTGTTATATCCAAGCAGAGGGGTATCCCCGGTTTTAGAGATTAACGGTAATTTCCCCGTAAACTTGTGTAGTGCCTTAAATCGCATTTCAAGTCCGGGAGCAATATTGCCCCCAGAATAATTCCCCGAGGAGTCAATGAAGTCGTAAGTAATGGCGGTTCCAGCATCTATCACCAGAATGTTTTGGTTCGGATGCATTGCCCAGGCACCGGCTACAGCCGCTATACGGTCGCGTCCCAACGTTTCCGGAGTGCGGTAAGTAATTGTAAAGGGGAGTTTTAGGGTGTGACTGAGTGTGAAAAATAGTGGCGCAAGTTTCTTGATATCGTATAAAACAGATTCAGGTATCTCGATCACTGAGGATAATATGGTTGCATCAATCTGATGTCCATCAATAAACTCTTCAATAAAACAGGTAGTCAATGCCGCTGTTTTGTTCTGAGCTATCATTTGGCCATTTTCAAAAATAGCCAGTTTAGCCTGGGTATTTCCCTGATCAATGATGAGATTCATGTTGTTTCCGTTCACTATTTTCGGCAAAGATAGTCAACATCGGCGGGAATGGATAGGATTTCGTTGAAATGATAGACTGCATTTGGTGATACTCTAAACAAAGAGGCTACTTAAAAAGAAATTTCAGCCACGAGTCGAAGATAGAGTCATTCTTTTGAGAGAAATGAGATTTCAAGAATCTTCGATTAATTCCATTTGGGAGTGGATTTAAACAATGACCCCAAAAGTCAAGAAACATTGGGGCCATTGATACGATTATTCACCCTCTTCGGGTGGAAATTCCGGTTTATCCTTTGGATTTTTTACCTTTTGGATATTTTGGGAAAATGCTGCTGTACCCAACATGCTGCCCAGTCCCATGCTTTCAACTGCTGTGCTCGGTACAATCACGATGGTGGAGTTGGTCTTGAGACCTTCATACAGCATATTCATGGCGCGCAGGTGGAATGCTGTCGGATTTTCGGCATAAGTTTTGGATGCCTCTTCAAACTTGCAGGCGATTTGCCGTTCCGAATCGCCCAAAATAACCCGAGCCTGCCGTTCACGTTCAGCCTGAGCTTCCATAGACATAGCAGCCTCCAGTCCCTGCGGGATGAGCACATCTTTTACCTCTACAGAAATAACGTTGATGCCCCAAGGTTCCGTCCTTTCGTCAATGATTTTTTGTAGTAAAGTACTCATTTTATCGCGACCTTCAAGCATATCTGCCAGCAGTGTTTTGCCGATTACATCGCGCAGGGCGGTCTGTGAAGCCCAACTGATGGCGCTGTAATAGTCGGCCACGTCCAGCGCTGCTTTAATCGGGTCAATCACTTTCCAGAATAGCACGGCATCTACATCCACCGGAACGGTATCTTTGGTCAATGTTTTTTCGGCTTTAAAGGATGTACTGATCACCCGGATGTCAATCCAGTAAGCAATGTTGTCCACGATGGGAATGATGAAAAAGATACCGGGCCCACGTAGTGACTGAAATTTACCCAATCGGAGTACCACGGCCCGGGTCCATTGGTTTGCTACTTTTGTTGCTGAGGCTGCAATTAAAGCAATTACAGTAAACAGGATCATGATCTTTGCGCTGTCCGGCGATTCCAGATTGCCCGTTGTGGCATAGGTAATGCCGATTCCTGCCAACTCAATGACTACAAAGAGTAATGCAGAGATAGAATAGTTGGTTTGCATGGTGAGTGAGGGTTAAATGAAATTTGTGTTTAATGCTTATTTGGGGAATAGTATTGTAAATGTTCTGGTAATCAACTATAAAACGATTGGGGTGAGCAGTTGGTTTTTGTTTATAGTGAGATTTCTATCATGTCGTTTTTCAACAGGATAAAAACGGGAAAAGGTAATCAGTACGACATCGTTTCGGACTGAAAACGGATAGGGATGGAGTCTCGTTTTTCTGCCAAAATTTCCGAAATAGCCACACGTTTTGTCATATCCGTCCCGATTTTATTAACTTTGCGTGGATATAAGTGTAATGTATGCTTGATTTTCCGCAAATATCTTCCCGTTGGTTGCGAAGGAATGCTCCCTTTGTCGGAATTGTATGGTTCTGGGCATTGCTGATGTTTGCCTTCCTGACCTGGAAGATGGCTATCGATGCCAACCCGTACGGACATCATTTTGCCCTGTTCGGACACGATTTTACGGCAATGATGTATGCTTTGTCGTGTCATACAGCAACCTGGAGTGCCTCGCTGATGCAGATGCTGGGTTTTGAGGTTTTCGCCCGTAATGATGACCTTTATCTGCAAAATGGCTACACCGTTATGGTCATCTGGGGATGCACAGCAGTGAAAGAACTTTACCTCTTTTTGCTGATTATGATTTTTTATTGCGGACCTTTTTGGGCAAAAGTGTGGTACACGCCGATATGTCTTGCGGTTCTTTATTTATACAACCTGTTACGTATCGGACTGATCCCCTGGTTTGCCGGGAACGGATATTATTCATTTGAATTCTGGCATGAGCTTTTCCGGCTCTCTTATTACGGATTGCTCTTTTTGTTGTGGATCGGATGGAACGAACATTTTGTAACGAAGCAGTTTGTACGCATTCGCCTGAAACGGATGTTTAAGGGGACAAAGGTTATTCATCGGTTCAGGAGACGGTGGTGGTAAGATTTGAAGAATGTGTTTCAATGATTTAATTCAATAAAACAACGATGGCGGCATCAGAAATAGTTCAGATAAAACAACGTTTTGGTATTATAGGAAATGCTCCGGGACTCCACCGGGCGATTGATATAGCGATACAGGTCGCACCTACTGACCTTTCTGTATTGATTACCGGAGAAAGTGGTGTCGGGAAAGAGTATTTTCCCCAGATTATTCATCAGAATAGCAGACGCAAACATGGCAGTTACATTGCCGTAAACTGCGGTGCTATTCCCGAAGGTACGATTGATTCCGAGTTGTTTGGTCATGAAAAGGGCTCTTTTACCGGAGCATTGTCTGACCGCAAAGGTTATTTTGAGGTGGCTGATGGTGGTACCATTTTCCTGGATGAGGTAGGGGAGTTGCCTTTGCCTACGCAGGCCCGTCTGTTGCGTGTGTTGGAGTCCGGCGAATTTATCAAGGTAGGTTCTTCCAAAGTTCAGAAGACTAATGTGCGTATCGTTGCCGCTACTAACCTCAATATGGAACAGGCCATTTCCGATGGCCGTTTCCGTGAAGACCTTTTCTACCGCTGACATTCAGTGCCCATTCAGGTGCCGCCTTTACGTGAGCGCGGCGATGATATTTACTTGCTATTCCGTAAATTTGCCGCTGGCTTTGCTGAAAAATACCGCATGCCGGCTATCTATCTGACTCCTGATGCACAGCGTATGCTGGTATCGTATCGTTTCCCGGGGAATATCCGCCAGTTGAAAAATATCACCGAGCAGATTTCTATTATAGAACAAAACCGGGAGATCAGTTCGGATATCTTGCAAAATTATTTGCCCAATTATGATATGGAGCGCTTGCCTGCCATATTGGGCAAAAGGAAAGAGGAGCGGACATTTGGCTCTGAACGGGAGATTCTCTATCAGGTGTTGTTTGATATGCGCAAAGAGATTCATGAACTGAAGCAATTGGTGCATGACATCATGTCGGGTAATGAGCCGGATATGTCGAAAGTCAATATATTTACCAATGCCGAACCGGTTGTGCAGGCTCCTGTAAGCCATGTTCCCACCATTCAGATCAAAACTCCGGAACCGGTAGAGCATATTCAATATACTGAGGATTACGAGGTGGAACAGGATCCGGTCATTACACTGAATGATGTGGAAAAAGATCTTATTAAAAAGGTACTGGAGAAATACAAAGGCAAACGCCGTCCTGCTGCCAAAGAGCTGAATATTTCAGAGCGGACACTTTACCGTAAAATCAAAGAGTACGGATTAGAAAATTAAAATACAACTGATTAGAGTGAAATCCGGTGATAAACCGGCACAATATTTACCTGATGAAGAAAATTATACTGGCCTCTGCCATTCTTTTCCTGATGCAAGCCTGCACAGTTGCTTATAAGTTTAATGGCGCATCCATTGACTATACTAAAGTGAAAACCTTCACCATAACCGAGTTTCCGATAAAAGCGGCACTGGTGTATGCGCCCTTGTCGCAGACGTTTACCGAAGGGCTACGGGATATCTACAACCGTCAGACACGCCTTCGTCCTGTGAAGCAAAATGGAGATCTTACCCTAGAAGGTGAAATTACCGGATACAACCTGACCCCCCAGGCGGTAAAGGAGAATGCGTATGCATCCGAAACCCGTCTGACTGTAACCGTCAGGGTGAAATACACCAACCGCATTGATCCAAAACAGAGCTTTGACCAGTCCTTTTCGGCCTATCGCGATTTTCCAAGCACCAAGATGCTGACTCAGGTGCAGGATGATCTTATTAAAGAGATTGTCGATGAATTGACCGATAATATCTATAATGCAACGGTGGCTAACTGGTAATTTACAGGTGATGGCAGAAAATATACTGAAATGGATAAATGATCCCTCATTGCTGAATACAGAGACGTTGGGACAACTGAAACAGGCATTGGATGAGTCTCCCTATTGTCAGCCGGTCCGAATTCTTTATCTGAAGAACCTTTACCTGTTGCGGCATCCTGATTTTTTTGCCGAATTGCAGCATGCCTCGGTTTTTTTAGCCGACCGGCGCCACCTTTTTTATTATCTGGCAATTAAAGAGGAACTCTGGAATGAGGTGTTTGAGTTTTATTCCCGGCAGAAACAGCAAAAGAGCGAGTCGGCTTCAGCGGATACTTTTGCCATGATTGATTCATTTCTCCAGGATTTTGCCCCGAATCTTTTACAGCCAACCGCCAACCAGCCTACCCAGAAAGCGGCCCGTATGGCTATCGCTACCCAGGATTATGCCAGTTTGCTGGTTAATGAAGACTCACCAACCGGATCCGGTGAAGAGGTGAAGGAAGAGCCAAAGCTTAAGCATCACGAGTTGATTGACGAGTTTATCAACTTTGCCAGCACGGGCGATTCCATCCGGGAAAATCTGTCGGTATCAAAGGATGAACCTGAGCCGGAGGAGCTGCCGCTAGCAGAAGATGTAAATATTCTCGATGATGATGATCTTCTCACCGAGAGTCTGGCTAAAATTTACATCAAGCAAAAACGCTACTATAAGGCCATCGAAATTATTCGAAAATTAAGCTTGAAATATCCGGAAAAAAGTGTTTACTTTGCCGACCAAATCCGTTTTTTGGAGAAACTCATTTATAACGTCAAAAAAGCATAAATAAAAATGTACACTTTAATTACCATTCTTGTTGTTCTTGCAGCAGTGTTCATGATACTGATCGTATTGGTGCAAAACTCAAAAGGAGGAGGCCTTGCTTCCGGATTTTCATCAACCAATCAGATTATGGGTGTTAGAAAAACAACCGATTTTCTTGAAAAAGCTACCTGGGGACTTGCGGCTGCTATCTTGTTGCTGAGCGTTATGTCTGCAGCTTTCTTCCCAAAAGCAGGTACTGTTTCAGAAGAGGATGCCGCCTTGAAACAACAGGTACAACAAGCCGCTCAGACTACACCAGGTGTTGCTAATCCGGGTTTCGAAACTAAAACTCCTGCTGCTGCAACTCAACAAAAAGGTGATAGCGCAAAATAATTGTTATTTGATAGATAAATAACAGAAAAAGAGCGATTCGTACGAGTCGCTCTTTTTTTGTCTCCTTTTTATTTCACCCCCAGCACTATTCCGCACCCCGCGTATTTTACCTCCACGGGATTTCCGTCAAATCCCACCTTGCCAAATTCCACCCCGATACCCAGCACCAGACTGACATCGTCGGTCAGTTTGGCAGCCAACTCTTCACGAATACAAAGGCTGATCAGTTGCTCTTCAACGATCGCTTCAGTCGAATACCACGGACTGGTCCAGTGGTTGGAGAGATTATGCAGATCTTCATTGACCGGGAGGTATTCATTTCTTGTTTCGGATACTTTTAAGTCAGATACACTACCCAAGGTCACTAATATCCGAAAGTACGGCAGGTTGGGGAAGTTGACCAATTGCGTGGCGGTATTGATGCGCGGCAGTGTAATAGATGCCTGCAACTTCTCCCGGTCAATGTTCCATTGCGGAGAGATGCGCAGTGTTGAGGTAAACGGATATTTCCGGTTCAGTTGGTAGCTATCCAGGGCTTGCTTGTATTTTGAAAACAAGATAGCGCGTTCTCCCAACTGATTTTCCGTATCGGTCTTCTGGATACTTTTGGATATCCCGTTGAATGCCGCTGAAACGTTGAAATCGGCTAGTCGTTTCAGTTCGTAGATGGAGGTGGTTAATGCCCTCGACATCAATACGCATCCTTTCCACTCCTGCTGGTTGAGGCGCAGCGTCTCAAACTTTGGAGACCTGGCGATCTTCTCTTTGGTCGGACCTCCTTTGGCCCGCATGACTACTTTGTCACTACCCCGTTGGGTATAAAACGATACTCCTTTCATGCTTCCCGTAAATTCAAACGGGCCTTTTACTGTTGCCATCTTATTTTGATTTACTATTTTATCATTTACGATTTACTATTATTCTTCGCAGTTTTCTTTTATCACAGAGATTCACGGAGTTTTACCATCTTACCCTTTCCCGGGCTCTATCGGGATTATCCCACTCTTCCTTTGCTGGGTTGAGTCGGGGTTGTGTATAGGATTACTCTATGTTGACTTTAAGTACAAAGTTAGTAATTACAATATAATCACAATGCTATCACAGAGATAAAATAGTCCTTATAAAGAGTATCATATCACTATTATATCTCTATTAAACCACTGTGACATCACTATTATATCATAAAGTGAAAATAGAGTAAACATAGAGTAATCCGAAAGGAGACTATAAGGTTGCGTTGATTTTTTGTCTAATTGGTAGAGGCTGCGATTTATCGCGTCTGAGAGGGGACGGGGGGGGCGAGCGATCAGCTGCTTCATGCCTTAAAGGTCGGAAAGACCTTAATCTCAATAACCACGGGTGAAGCCCGTGGTAAGTGATAGATTGGGGTAACGTCCCCAACGGGGGCGAATCGTATTCGGAGTACTCTGTAAGGGCGGTATTTTGTAATCCGCTCTTTGGTTACTATTCGGATATGATATCCGTGATCTGAAGATATTCTGGATTTCTTCGATATTCATAAGGTTTGGGTATGAGGTGTAAGACTGAGCATCTATTCTATACGACGCTTGAGTTGTTTCCTCTTACTTTTTTGGCGCAAAAAAGTAACAAAAAAACATAGCCTAAAAAAACTCGCTCGCTCACCCATACATTGCCGTACGGTATTGGGACATTTGCAGATGGGGCTCCTCACTCGGCAGTTTTTAGGCGGTTTGGAATTTGTTTTTACTCCCGATAGCTATCGGGGCGGGGTGGGGTACGAGCGATCAGC
>JAUZOF010000016.1 GCA_030706585.1 Bacteroidota bacterium | reverse complement strand
TTGATTTTTACCTTCGTTCCCTGAGACATGCCGAACTGCGGAGTGAGGTGTACTGGAAACATAAAGGGGCTTGCTTTACCGAACAGTTAGAGAATTTCGGTCTGCCCAATATGGCTGAGTACGGATGGAAACGTCCTGCTGATTTCGATAAGGGCATTGAGTATAACGCCTGGCTTGAATATTCGTGGGAGACCTGCCTCGAGTTCTGCTATATGATGCTGGAGACCGAACGTTACGAAGGCCGTAATATCAGCTCATACATTCCATTTATCGAAAGTTGTCTGACTTTCTTTGACGAGCATTACCAGATGCTGGCCAAACAACGCAGTGCGAAAATATGGGATGCCAATGGCAATTACGTCTTTTATCCCAGTTCCGCGGCAGAGACGTATAAGATGACTTATAATTCTACTACCTATATTTCTGCTCTCAGAGTGGTGCTAACCCGTCTCACGGAGTTGCCTCACTCTTACCTCACTGATGAACAGCGGGAGAAATGGACGATGATGCTGAAACGTATTCCGCCCGTTCCCACCCGTACGCTGGATGGAAAGATGATGCTGGCTCCTGCCGAAAACTGGGCGCGTATCCAGAATACCGAGACACCACAGCTTTATCCCGTTTATCCGTGGGGATTGTATGGCGTGGATAGACCTGACCTCGATGTGGCACGCAATACCTATCTCTACGACCCATTCTGTGTGAAAAACCACCATCATGAGAGTTGGGCGCAGGCTGCGATTTTTGCGGCCAGACTGGGGCTGACTGATGAAGCGAAGAAATATACCGTACTCAAACTTCAGGATGGTAAACTGCGTTTTCCTGCCTTCTGGGGACCGGGGCATGACTGGGTGCCTGACCATAACTGGGGCGGATCGGGTATGATTGCCCTGCAGGAGATGCTGATGCAAACCCATGACCGCAAAATCATTCTCTTGCCAGCCTGGCCGAAGGACTGGAATGCCCGTTTCAAACTGCACGCTCCCTACAATACCATCGTGGAAGGTGAAATCCGTAACGGAGATGTGCAAAACCTGAAGGTTACTCCCGAAAGCCGTCGCAAGGATGTCGTCATCTGGCATGAATAAAAAGGATTCCGTTTTGTGGTGAATAGTTACCTGTGTGCAATACGATTTAGCTCCTATTCCCGTTTTATTGAATGAATCTCTGCGATAGGGAAGATATCTCGCTATTTTTGCTTATTTTGCAGAGACTTTATTCATTGAAATTCATTCGCCATGTTGAAAAACGGAATTATACTTCTCCTGTGCTTTGTGTTTTCTTTCCAAATTGTCAACGCTAAAGAGCCTTTTCTGGCCAATATCCCCGGCAATGTGCTGGTGGGAATTGGTACCGGATTTGATTATGGTGGGATGTTGGGGGGAAACCTGACTTACGAGTATAACCACAATCTGGGAGCCTTTGTCGGTTCCGGTTTAACTTATGCCGGTGTGGGTTATAATGTGGGTGTCAGATACAGGGCGAACCGGAAAAGTGATACTCCCCGCTTTGCGCCGTATGCCATTGCGATGTATGGCTACAATACGATGCTTTCGGTAGAGAACCAGCAGAGCCTTAACCGGCTTTTCTATGGACCATCTGTCGGTATCGGACTCGATTATTTTATCAATCCGAAAGAGAGCCGCACCCGATGGTCGCTGGCGTTATTGGTTCCGATCCGGAATAATTCTACGTATGACAATTATCTTCAGGAAAAACAAATCGTTCTGCAATCACGACTCTCTCCTGTCGCATTTTCTCTGGGGTATTTCTTTGATACGAAGTAATCAGAATATAATACAAAAAGCTCCCGCTTGTCAATCTATGCAAACGGGAGCTTTTTAGTATATAGTACGATTGCTTTATTATTTACAACACCACGATCTCCATCATCCCACTCCACGAGCCAGCCAATTCCGGATGGCGGGTATTGAACCAGCGGAAATAGATATAGAGCTTCTTACCATAGGATGCCGCACCGACATCGAGGGTAAAGGAGGCGCGGGAGGAGAGACCCGTTTTCAATCCGGGGTCATTGGCCGAGAGGGGAGGAGTATCCCCGACGCAGTAAAGATATTGTACGCAATCGGCACCGGCAACGATACCTGGCCGTTGAGCCGTGCTGCCCAAACATTTGATATAGACCTGTCCACCACCGATTGGCTTAAGGATAGCTCTTACAGTATCTTTGACAGGCGTTATGGAAATGGTATGTGTTTTCTTTTGAAGTAATCCTCTCTTGATATTGAAGACCGACATATCCGTAACGGTAACCTGTGGCGATGTTGAGATACGGTCCAGCAGGCGATATTTGGCATCAAAAGTCACCGTGCGGGAAATAATCAACAGCAATTGGTCCTTAATAACGGTTGTGCGGCTATAACTTTTGTCGCTGTATAGCTTATAGATCGGTTTCCATTCTTCTGCAAAACCAATCCAGGTGGATATATCCGCAGGAGAAAGCTCCAGCCTTTCACCATGGGTTATCGGAGAGCCTGCAATCAAATAACTGCTTGTAGAGATGATATAGACGTTAAACGTGCTAATCATACGGGGAATTCTTGAACGGTCCGGCATAATATCACTCTTGCTAATATTGGTTTTATTATTATGCAAATTAAAAAATATCATTGAATAATCAATGCTTTTCTTCCATTAATCCGCAATATCCCCGTTTTAAAGTGCATTTTTCCCGTAACAAATGTCTTTTTTCCTGTTTCGTTGTGCTTTATCGGGCAAACGTATCGCATCCATCGAATTACAATAATGCTTGTTATGGCTACACTGTTGCTTGTTGGATTAAGGCAGTGCTTTTTTTCGATATTGAGTTCCTTTGTAGTCACTACAATGTGGTTCGTTGTGGCTACAAGCCGGTTCGTTGTCACAACGGTCATGACTATTCCAATAACAAAGTAGCTCTAAGCGCCAACAGTCATGACTATTGGAGCTTCGAGCTACTTTGTAGTTTCAACAGTCATGACTGTTGAAACTACAAGCAACAACGTAGCCATAAAATAGTGGCTTGAAGATTGAAAAGTCATGACTATTCGACCTTCGAGCTACTTTGTAGCTCCAATAGTCATGACTGTTGGAGTAATAAACCACTATGAAATCCGAACAGTCATGACTGTTCCGGTAATGATGGGGAGTGTAGAAGCTCTGTTGTGCTATGGTAGGATGTTGATATACAGCGTTTTTAGAGTTGACTCATCTGAAGTATAATTGATGCGGAGCGATGGGATTACGATTAACTATGATAATAAAAGAATCCCCTGCGATGTCCTGATAAGGGGCATGCAGGGGATTCTGATGTTATGAGATATGATTACATAGTCACCGGATGACTTTAGGAGAATGTGTGGAAACTACTCGTTGACCCCTCCCGACCTCCCCAAAGTGGGGAGGAGTGGTGCAAAACGGATGGGAATCGGGTAAATAGGCTGATTAAATGTGCTAATATCCTTGTTTTGGACTGCGTTACAGCCCCCATTTTGGGGGTTCGGGGGGCAGAAAGATGAAAAGCCAGATTGCCTCTGTTAGTTTTCACACAATCTCTTTAAGTCACCCAATCAATAACCAGCTTACTTATTTATTCCGCAGACGCTACTCTTTCTTCTTCCCATTCATAATGACCTCCACGTCATTACCCTGAGCGAGGATGTAAGCGGCAAACTTCTTAATCTTTTCCACATTCATGCTGTTGATAACGGCTTCATATTGCGTATGGAAATCCTGTTTATCCATGTAAGCATTGTAGAGGACACCGGTCCAGTAGTTATTTTCACGAAGGTCTTCCTTATGCTTTTTGAGCATAAACTCTTTCACCTTATTGAAGTTGACTTCGGACGGGCCATTTTGCGCTATGTTTTTTAACTCCTTGTAAACGATATCGAGGAGTGTATCACGCTTCTGCTCGTTAGTGTCAAAGCCCACCAATAAACGGAACTGTTCCTTCGGATAATTCGATACGGAACCATTTACGCCAACTCCGTAAGTACCTCCCTGGTCTTCACGCGCTTTTTCGGTATAGACGATATCGAGAATCTGGTCGAGCATGCTCATCTTGATTTGATTCTCAAGCGTGTACGGGCATTTACCCGAATAGATAGTGTACACGGTCGATTTTGGTGTCTCCATCTCACGGTCAAAGTGGTGCTTGATGATGCCCGGACGGATAGTCATCTTGATATCGGCAAATTTCTCCTTCTTGCCTTTGGCAGGAAGCGAGGCAATATATTTTTCCACCAATGGTTTGAGCGAATCTGCATTTACATTACCCACAAAGAAGAAGGTAAAATCAGCAGCATTGGCAAAACGTTGCGCATAGATATCCATGATGCGTTTGTAGTCCACTTTATCAATCATATCGGCCTTCATGCGTTTGGCACGCGGATGGTCGCCATACATGGCGCGGTAAAGTGAATCACGATAGATGACCATCGGGTTGGCTTCGTTATTCTCCAGCATCGCTTTGGAGCGTTTCTGGTAGCTGATGAACGCGGCGCTATCGGTACGCGGAGCCGTAAAGGTCAGATAGGTGAGCTGCATCATCGTCGCCAGGTCTTTGGGCGAACAAGAGCCACCGACGTTTTCGGTTGTGGTACCGATACTGGCCGATACACCTGCTTTTTTACCCGCCAGTACTTTGGGTAAATCAACCTTGCTGTAGTTTCCCAGACCATTGATGCCAATCACATCGTTCATGGCGAGTATGTTGATAATCTCTTTGTTGTCGAGTAGTGAATTCCCTCCGAAGCTGACCGCTTTCATCAGGATTTGATCCTCTTTGAAATCTGTTTTCTTCAAAACGACTTTCGCCCCGTTAGATAAAGTCCACACGGTAGCGCCATACTTCTTGTCTTCGGTCGATTTGATGACTTTACCCGGCTTAGGTTCGTTCGGCACGAGCGGCTCGTTTGATACTTTATCCTGATAAGGAGTCAAATCGGTAGTTTTGGCTTTTTCAAATACTGAAAGCAACTCCTCTTTAGTCGGATACTTCAATCCCTCTTTTTGCGGACCGGAAACGGTAATCACTACGTTGGAATCGCCTAATAGCTCCTGAATGGATTGATTCACCTGCTGCAAAGAGAGCCTCGGCAAGACGTTGTTCATGAAGTTATATTCGTACTCGATACCCGGAATAACCTCGCCGGAGGTAAAGTGGCTTACATATTCACGTACAAAATTCCCGTTTTTAAGCTTGTTGCGCTCCTGATAAGTACTTTCCATGCTGCGAAGCATATTCGCCTTGGCACGTTCGAGTTCACTTTCGGTAAATCCGAACTTATCCACCCGGTAAAGCTCCTTCACCAGTGCAGACATGGACTTGTCGATTTCACCCTCCTTGCATACGGCATAAGCAGTCAGTGCATCTTTGGTGCGGGATACGAGATACTCGCCGTCTTCCACCTCTGCACCTACGAAAGGAGGATTAGCGCTTTGGGTAAGTTCCGACAGGCGGTTGTTCAGCATCATTTCGCCCAGTCCGGTCAGATAATTTTTAAACAATGCAATCGCAGTCGGCTTCACATCCTCCGGTAGCGGGTCGTGCTTGAAGAATATGGCAATGGTTGTATTCGTAGCCTCTTTGTCAGAAGCCACCGAAACGAGTGGTTTTACATTGTCGGGCACCGGATACATGATCCGTTTGGCCGCATTGACCGGTTTGGGGATATCGGAGAAGATTTTCTTCAGTTTAGCCTCCACCTGATCCACGTTCACATCACCGACAACGATGATAGCCTGCAAATCGGGACGGTACCATTTTTTATAGTAATCACGCAGCGCCTGGTATTTGAAATTATCCACCACACTCATCAAGCCGATAGGCATGCGGTAAGCGTATTGGGAGTTTGGGTAGATTTCAGGAAACATCTGCTCCCAGATTCTGTCCTGCGCATCGCGGCGTGTACGCCACTCCTCGTGGATAACACCCCGTTCTTTATCGATCTCTTTATCATCCAAAGAGATAAAGCCCGACCAGTCGTGTAATATCAGCAGGCAGGAGTCGATGATGGTCTCACGCGTCATCGGTACGTTCGACATGTTGTACACCGTTTCATCAAAGGCGGTATAAGCATTCAGGTTTTCACCGAATTTTACCCCAATGGTTTCGAGGTAATTGATAAGCGCCTTACCCGGATAGTTTTTGGTCCCGTTGAAAGCCATGTGTTCGAGGAAGTGAGCCAAACCACGTTGCGGCTCTTCTTCAAGAATAGAACCCACGCGCTGTGCGATGTAGAATTCAGCACGCTGTTTGGGCTCTTCATTGTGCCGGATGTAATAAGTCAGGCCATTGTCGAGCTTCCCGTAACGCACTTTCGAATCGATGGGAAGTGGCTGCATCTGCTGTGCCACTACCGGAAGGGTAATGAGCGATAACAGCATGCATACTGTCAGATTTTTGCTAAATATTTTTCTCATCTCTTGATAATTGTATGTGATTAAATGCAAATGTACTATTTATCAGGAAAGTGAATATCGAAATGAATCGTTAGTTTATAACAAAAAGTAACGATGGGTGTAGTTTTCAACCAAAAATATCATTTACCGGACATATCCATAAATAGTCATGAAATGACAAAAGCTACCCACGAGAACAAACAGGTGAAAGATAGCGTGGTTGAACTTCATCTGTTTAAGACTATATAAGATGGCGCCAACAGTGTAGGATATGCCGCCCGCCAATAACCACCAAAGCCCTTCAACGGCCAGGTTATTGATTAATGATTTGGCCGCAAAGATTACTATCCATCCCATAGCCACATACATAATGGTAGAGAGAAGGTTATATTTTCCCGTGAAAAAGAGTTTCAGCACAACGCCCACCAATGCTGCCCCCCAGGCAACCCCAAAGAGTGCCCAGCCGATTTTGCCATGGAGCGTGACCAGCGTAAGGGGCGTATAGGTTCCGGCAATGAGGACATAGATGGCGGCATGGTCAAAGACATTCAACCTGCGGCGGCGTATGTCGGTCCGCGCACTGTGATAGATAGTCGAAGCGGTATATAAAATAATAAGACTCACTCCGTAAATGATAAAGCTGACCAAATACCGACTTTGCCCGGTCTCAAGAGCCTGCCTGATGAGCAGAGGCAATGCGACAAGACTCATTAGCAAGCCCAATCCGTGTGAAAGGATATTGAGCCGCTCTTCTGCGGCGGAATAGTATTTGATTGGTTTGTTATTTCCCATACGATTGTTTCGGATTTATATGAATGGATACGCATTAAACCTTTAATGGAGAGCGGGTGTTCATTTACATTTCCCCAAAAGATGTAAAAAAGAACAGGCAAATAGCTTTTCCGCAAACCTTTGCATAAACAAAATCAGGTAGTTGAGTGATAAACCGAAAGAAACCGCTATACTTTTACACTCCTGAATCAGAAAACCCCTAATTAAACTTATGGAATATCGTGAAATCGGTAAGACGGGACTGAAAATATCAGCCCTGAGTTTTGGTGCGTCATCATTGGGTGGCGTGTTTCATTCTTTGAAGGAGAGCGATGGCATTCAGGCCGTGCATACTGCCGTGGATAACGGATTGAACTTCATTGATGTATCACCTTATTACGGCCACTACAAAGCGGAAACCGTATTGGGTAAAGCGTTGAAAGAGATAGACCGTTCCAAATACATCTTGTCAACCAAAGTGGGCCGCTACGGCGAGAATGGCGTAAACTGCTGGGATTATTCAGCTAAAAAAGCGACCGAAAGTGTTTACGAAAGTATGGAACGTCTGAATGTGGAGTTCATCGACCTGATAAATGTGCACGATGTTGAGTTTAGCGACGTGAATCAGGTAATTAACGAGACGCTTCCTGCCCTTCACGAACTCAAAGCCAAAGGTGTGGTAGGCCATGTGGGAATTACAGGACTTCCTTTGGAACTATTGAAATACGTAGTGGAAAATACGGAAAAAGGCGTTGTAGAAAGCATCCTTTCTTTCTGCCACTACTGCCTGAATGACGATGCCCTGGCTGACTATCTTGATTTCTTCGAAGCCAATGAAGTGGGTGTGATCAATGCATCTCCACTCTCAATGGGAATGCTGACCGAGCGTGGCGCTCCTGTTTGGCACCCGGCAACTCCAGAGTTGAAAGCGGTTTGTGAAAAAGCCGTTCAGCACGTGAAATCAAAAGGAGCATCCATCGAACAGATGGCCATGAAATATTCGGTGAGCAATCCGCGAATCTCTTCGACTTTATTCAGTACCACCAGCTCTGAGAATGTCCTGAAAAATATCAAATGGATTGAAGAGCCGCTCGACGAGCAGTTGCTGCAGGAAGTTCGCGAAATCATCGGGCCATACTTCCGCGAAACCTGGGAGAATTCATAATAAAAACAGGTTCTATAACGAATGGTATGGGTGACATCGTTTCTTAGGGAAATATTTCCCTAAGCTTCGTGTAATAATTTTATTCGATAGAGTACTTGTCAAATAAAACAGCCACGAATTCACGAATAAAAACCAGAAGCACCAAATCATTTGATTTTCAAATAAAAGCCTAATGACACAAATCCTTTCCCAATATTGGGAAAGAAAAGATACTTTCTTATTCGTGGGTTCGTGGCTAAATGATTTTGGTTGTTTCATCCTTAGAATACAACCTGTACAAACCGTTATAGAGTTTTAAAACACTTTGAAATTTATTCTTGTCCAAAGGCATTTGACAGAAATATTCAAGATATGGATTACAAAATAATTGACGCGCACGCCCATTTATGGCTTAAGCAGGATGCCGTGGTGGATGGCAAGGAAATCCGCACCCTGACTGGCGGTAAAAGTATCTTTCTGGGGGAAGTCCGCCAGATGATGCCGCCCTATATGGTGGATGGTGCCAACACTGCTGAAATCTTCCTGGCCAATATGGACTATGCACAGGTTTCCGGGGCCGTTATTACACAGGAGTATATCGACGGAAACCAGAATGACTATCTGCTGGAAGTGGCAGCGAAATACCCAAACCGCTTTTTGGTATGTGGGTTGGCGGAGTTTCGCAAGCCCGGCTACCTCGAGACGGTAAAAACGCTTCATGAAAAAGGCTTCCGCGCGGTGAAAGTCCCTGCACAGCGACTCCTGTTGCCAGAGGGACGCATATATCTCACCTGTGACGAGATGATGAAGACTTTCAAATTCATGGAGGAAAAGGGGATGATTCTCTCCATCGACCTGGCCGACGGTGCCAAACAGGTGAAAGAGATGGAAGTGGTAATCGCCGAATGTCCGAATCTGAAAATCGCCATCGGTCACTTTGCGATGGTGACCCGTGCCGACTGGCAGGAGCAGGTGAAGCTTGCCCGCCACAAAAACGTGATGATCGAGTCGGGTGGAATCACCTGGTTGTTCCATCCGGAGTTCTATCCGTACAACGGCGCCGTCTGGGCCATCAAAGAGGCGGCAGAACTGGTGGGTATGGAGAAGCTGATGTGGGGTTCGGATTATCCCCGCACCATGTCGGTGATTACCTACCGCATGTCATACGACTTTGTCCAAAAATCAAACCTGCTGACGGAAGATGAAAAGGCTATATTCCTGGGACGAAATGCTGAAGCTTTCTATGGTTTCAAGAATTTGCCGGAATTGCCCTATATCCTTTCGATGGTGGAATAAATCAAATAACCTTCTTTCTGTTTTTCCTTAATACCTCAAACCATGAATCTGAAATCAGGCTATCCTGTAAAGGAACACAATCAACCTGTAAAGCGTTATTGCCAGACGCTTGAACTGAAAAACGATGCTCAACTTATCGAAGAGTATAAGTATTGGCATCAGAAAGAAAACCGCTGGCCGGAAATTCCCCGGGGAATCAAAGACGTTGGAATTCTCGATATGGAGATTTACATTTTGGGAAGCCTGCTCTTTATGATTGTGGAAACGCCACTCGATTTTGAATGGGACAGTGCATTTTCCAAACTGGCTACACTTGACCGTCAGGCCGAATGGGAAGAGTTTATGGCTAAATTCCAGTTGACGAAGCCCGGTGCTTCTTCGGCGGAGAAGTGGGTGTTGATGGAGCGCATTTTTAGCCTATAAAACGGTTCGTAAAGGAATATTTAAAGTGAATAACAGAAGAGACTCTTTTTACATTGAACAATAACAGAATAACAACGATGAAAGCAGTTCAAATCCCGGCACCCTCAGAGATGTGTGTCGTAGAGGTTGCCAAACCTCAAATCAAAAGCGATGATGTTTTATTGCAAATTAAATATGTCGGCTTCTGTGGCTCTGACCTGAATACCTTCCTCGGTAAAAATCCGATGGTGAAATTGCCGATTGTTCCCGGCCATGAAGTAGGAGCGGTAATTGCCGAAATCGGCGAAAACGTACCTGCCGGTTTCGAGGTAGGTATGAGCGTAACGTTGAATCCATATACCAATTGCGGTAAATGTGCTTCGTGTCGCAATGGCCGTGTAAACGCGTGTGAATTCAACCAGACTTTCGGTGTGCAGCGTGATGGCGCAATGCTCGAATATCTGGCTTTACCCTGGGGAAAAGTAATTCCGGCTGAAGGTATCTCTCCGCGTGATTGCGCCCTGATTGAGCCGATGAGTGTCGGCTTCCATGCGGTTGACCGTGCTCAGGTGACCGACCTTGACAACGTAATGGTAATCGGTTGCGGTATGATTGGTATGGGAGCGATTGTTCGCGCTTCATTGCGTGGCGCTACCGTTATCGCCGTAGATATTGACGACGAAAAGCTTGCTTTAGCTAAAGAATATGGAGCAAAATACACCATCAACAGCAAAAGCGAAAACGTTCACGACAAAATGCGCGAATATACCGGAGGCTTTGGCGCTGATGTAGTGGTGGAAGCCGTTGGAGCACCTCCCACTTATGTGATGGCTATTGATGAGGTGGCATTTACTGGCCGCGTCGTTTGTATCGGTTATGCTAAAAGCGAAGTGGCTTTCCAGACCAAGTATTTCGTGCAGAAAGAATTGAATATTATGGGGTCGCGTAATGCGATGCCGTCTGACTTCAGAGCGGTAATCAACTATTTCCGCAATACGAAAAACGACGTTACCCGATTCATTTCAGCTGTTGCGAAACCGGAAACCGCTAAAGATGCCATGGAAGCCTGGGCTGCAGACCCGGGTAAAGTATTCCGTGTATTGGTTGAGTTCTAACCGGAGCTATTTCTGAGACATAAAAGCAAACGCAAAGTCGATAAAATTGCATGGATTCAATTATTTGGACTGTAATCAGACCGACTTTGCGTTTAATTCCTTTATTTTGTTTCCGAAACATTTTCCTGAATCATTTACCTTTTTATATCTGAAACATGTCAAAACACAAAATCGTAAGCAGAGAAAATCTGCTGCCGTTTATCCTTGTAACGGCTCTCTTCTACCTGTGGGCAGTGCCCAACAATCTCAATGATATCCTGATTCCGCAGTTTATGAAGTCGTTTGAGCTGAATCGTCTTCAGGCTGGATTGGTTCAGTCGGCTTTTTACATGGGTTATTTCCTTTTGGCGATGCCTGCCGCTTACATCATGGACCGTTACAACTACAAGACGGGAATGATTATTGGTTTGCTGCTGTTTGCCGCAGGAAGTTATATGTTTTATCCGGCTGCTATGACCGGAACATACGGTCTGTTCCTGACTGCGCTTTTCGTTATTGCCAGTGGTCTGGCTTTCCTTGAAACCGGTGCAAACTCTTTTATCTCCGTGCTTGGTGACCCGGATACTTCAGCCCAACGTCTGAATTTCTCCCAGGCATTTAACCCGCTGGGTGCGATGAGTGGAGTGTTGATTGGTAATGTCTTTATCTTCTCCGGCGTTGAGCATTCCGATGCGCAGGTAGAAGCACTGAAAGCAGCCGGTCAATACCAGGAATACCTGCACGGTGAGATTATGCGGGTAATTCCTCCTTATATGGTGATTGGTACTGTCATTCTGGTGATGGCTTTCCTGATTTGGAAAGTGAAATTTCCTGCCGAAACAGAAACCGGAACGCATGACAAATTAGACACAGAAAAGCCAAGCGGCCACGGACATTTCTCCAAGTTGTTCCAGTATCCTCACTTTGTAAAAGGTGTTGTTGCCCAGTTCTTCTATGTGGGCGCACAGGTAGGAACCTGGAGCTATATGATTCCTTACATTAAGGATTATCTGGGTAAATCGGAAAAAGAGGCTGGGGCTTTTCTTTTTGCGTCCCTTCTTGTATTTGGTATTGGCCGTTTCGTTTCTACTGCATTGATGAGAAAAGTCAACCCGCATAGTTTGATGGGACTGTACACGATTATCAACGTTGTTTTGGTTGCTCTTGCCGTTTTCTTCCCGGGTGTTATCGGCGGATACGCGATTGTAACGACCAGTTTCTTCATGTCGCTGATGTTCCCGACCATCTTTGCATTTGGCGTGAAAGGCCTTGGTCCGAATACCAAAATCGGTGGTTCCATGATTATCATGGCCATTATCGGTGGTGCCATCTGGACGCCAATTATGGGGTTGATTGCTGATAAAACTCACAGCATGGCCTGGGCAATGATTGTTCCGTTGATTGGCTATTTGTACGTGATGTACTACTCTTACATCGGTTCAAAACCTTCCGGTCCGTTGTTTGACGGCGATGAGAAGGTGGTTATTTCGAACTAAATATCTCATTTCGATAATTAAAATCCTGTGGTAGAAAGTTCTATCACAGGATTTTTGCTATTTTTGGATTCCAAATAAGATAGCTCTGCTGTAAAACATATCCATAGCTAATTCATCTCCCGCATTACCACCTTATCTTTGCGTAACAGTTCAGGATAGATAATTCAATGAAAATCAAATTCTCCCATTCGACATCAAAAATAAAATCAGTAGTAGATGGTGTGTCTCATGCTATCATGAAAGGAGAATTAAAAGGGGGCGATAACCTGCCTTCTATCAACGAGATGAATCGCCGGTATAAAGTGTCGCGTGATACTGTATTTAAGGCCTATCTTGAACTCAAAAGAAGAGGACTTGTAGATTCCACTCCCACTAAAGGTTACTACGTAACCGGCGAGGTGAATCATGTCCTTTTGTTGTTGGATACCTATTCCGCATTTAAGCAAAGCCTTTATAATCAGTTTGTTTATAACTTGCCGAAAAGCTACAAGGTTGACCTTCTGTTTCACCAGTACAATCCGCATTTGTTTGAAACCATCGTGCGGGAAAGTCTGGGCAAGTACAGCATGTATGTGGTGATGAACTTCTCAAACGAAGAGTTGTCGGACTGTTTGAGTTCAATACCAACTCAGAAGCTGCTCTTGCTTGATTTCGGTAGTTTCGATAAAGGTGAAATACCTTATCTGTGCCAGGATTTTGGGGAATCCTTCTATAACTGTCTGGTTAAGGGGAAAGAGCAGTTGCTTAAATATAAGAAGTTTGTATTTCTATTCCCGGAAGAGCTTTATCACCCACTGACTTCCATTGATTATTTCAACCGTTTCTGTGAAGAGAACAATCTGGAGAGTGAGGTGATTCGTGAGCAATCAGAATGGAAAGGAGTGGAAGCATCGACACTGTATCTCTGCATTCTTACTGAGGATATGGTGAAAGTGATTAAGGAAGCGGATGTGGCCGGACTTACTTTAGGCGAAAATATCGGATTGATTTCCTATAATGAAAACCCTGTACTTGAGGTGATTAAAAATGGCATTTCTTCTATTTCCATCGATTTCGGTCTGATGGGAGCCAAAGCGGCAGAATATGTCAAGACCAAACAATTAGTCCAGGAGTTTTTACCAACAGAACTTATTTTAAGGGGCTCGGTGTAGCTCTTTTTTTGAGAATAAAACAGCATAGTTCAGCATTGTCTGTTTAATTATAAAACAAAACGATTTTACCATAAACACAAAAATGAAGACCGGAAGATATCAGGGAGAGAATCCTAAAGTAGGTATTCGCCCGATTATTGATGCACGTCAGGGAGGCGTTCGTGAATCCCTCGAAGTACAAACCATGAACATGGCTAAAAGTGCCGCAGAACTGATTAGTTCTACTCTTAAATATAGTGATGGAACGCCCGTACAATGCGTAATTGCCGATTCTACTATCGGTCGCGTGGATGAAGCCGCTGCCTGTGCTGAGAAATTCAAGCGTGAAGGTGTAGGCGTAGTCCTTTCCGTTACTCCATGTTGGTGTTACGGAAGCGAAACCATCGAATACGATGCTCAGGTGCCTAAAGCTATCTGGGGATTCAACGGAACAGAGCGTCCGGGTGCGGTTTATCTTGCTGCGGCATTGGCCGGTCACACGCAAAAAGGTTTGCCTGCATTTGGTATCTACGGAAAAGACGTTCAGGATAACAGCGATACCTCTATTCCGGCTGACGTTAAGGAGAAAATCATTCGCTTTATCAAAGCAGGTTTGGCGGTAGCAACTTTGCGTGGCAAATCCTATTTGTCTATCGGCTCGGTATCTATGGGAATCGCCGGTTCTATTGTGGATGCGGATTTCTTCCAGAGCTACCTCGGTATGCGTAGCGAGAATGTTGATATGACTGAAATTCTCCGTCGCATTGAGCAGAATATCTTCGACCCTGAAGAGTTCAAGCAAGCCATGGCGTGGACAGAGAAAAACTGCAAAGCAAACGAAGGCGAAGACTTCAACGATGCAGATAAACTCAAAACCCGTGCTGAACTGGATGCCGACTGGGAATTTGTTGTGAAAATGACTCTTATCATCCGTGACCTGATGGTGGGTAATCCAAAGCTGAAAGAGCTGGGCTTTGCTGAAGAGGCATTGGGGCACAATGCCATTGCATCCGGCTTCCAGGGACAACGCCAGTGGACTGACTTCAAGCCAAACGGTGACTTCTCTGAAGCGATTCTGAACTCATCTTTTGACTGGAACGGTATCCGTGAAGCATTTGTAGTAGCTACAGAAAATGATGCGTTGAATGGTGTGGCGATGTTGTTTGGTAAACTGTTGACCAATACCGCTCAGGTATTTGCCGATGTTCGTACTTACTGGAGTCCGGAAGCCGTTGAACGCGTAACCGGTAAAAAACTGGAAGGTCTTGCTGCAAACGGATTGATTCACCTGATCAACTCTGGTTCTGCTGCGTTGGATGGTTCAGGAGAGCAAACCAAAGACGGTCAGCCCGCTATGAAACCTTTCTGGGAAATCACAGAAGAAGAGGCGGATAAATGTCTGAAAGCAACCACCTGGTTCCCTGCTGCACGCGGTTATTTCCGTGGAGGCGGTTTCTCGTCAAACTTCCTTTCAAAAGGAGGTATGCCTGTAACCATGGCACGTGTGAATCTGGTAAAAGGTCTTGGCCCTGTTCTTCAGATAGCGGAAGGCTGGACAGTTGATATTCCTGCTGATGTTCACCAGATCCTGAATGAGCGTACCGACAAAACCTGGCCAACCACTTGGTTTACTCCACGTTTGACGGGTAAAGGAGCCTTCCGTGACGTTTATTCGGTGATGAATAACTGGGGTGCAAATCACGGCGCATTCAGCTACGGCCACATCGGTGCTGACCTGATTACGCTGGCATCTATGCTTCGTATCCCGGTTTGTATGCACAACGTGGATGATGAACAAATCTTCCGTCCGAGCGCATGGGCTTCATTTGGTATGGATGCCGAAGGCTCTGATTACCGGGCTTGCCAGACATACGGAGCGCTGTATAAATAATTAGCAAATTAGCAGATTAGCATATGGGTTTAGTCTTTACATTATCTCATTTCCCAATTTGCTAATTTTCTAATTGAGATTATCTTCATAATAGTTATAAATCTTTGTGGTAGGAGTTTTGTAATCAAATGACAGGTAAACAAAAAGAGCTGACCGGAATTTCCAGTCAGCTCTTATTTATTCAAAGACAGGTGTTTTTTATTTCTTTTTGATTTCGAAGCGGCAAAGCTTATTGCCGTTTGACCAGCAGTCGATTTCCTTCACCAGAAAATCTATCCCCATATATTCTCTCAGGATACCGGAGATGAACCCTTCATCAAATCCACAGACTGTTTCTTTACTGTCAGGCAATCCCGAGCAGTCAAGGTCTTCAGATACTGTGACAATAAAGTGCAGGTTTCCAAGATCTGTTTTTTCTACTTCAAGAAGCCCGATGTTGAACTCTTTTAGTTTATCTGCCAAATGTATGAAAAACTGGCAGGCATCGAGCGATGTATCCAGGTTGTTTATGCAAAACTCTTTCCCGGCCATTATTCCTGCATTGTAGAATATCTTCTGTGCTGCCTTGCCTCCATATTCCAGAGCAATGGCACTGCGAACAGAAAACTGGAGCATACGGTAAATCGAAACGTATGTCGTGTTTCCCAATTCCGGACGACCTAATTCTATATCACCCAAATCACTCCATTGGAATGTGTAGTTATCTTCCCTCATATTGTTGAAATCACTTTATTTATAATGGATTTAGATGCTATCTAAATTGTAATCAGCTTCTTATATGACCCTGTTAGACCGACCGGGGTGGTTGTAGACACCTGCTGTTATACTTTGTTGGTGTGTTATGTTGTTGAAAAACAGTGTGATGTGATTTAGTGGCCAGGCCTTTTATTTAGATAACCATTTGTTTACGACAATAAATTAGTAAAAAAATGTCAGTAATGAAAATGATGACCGGAGATTAATCGTATTTACAACAATGTAATGATTACAACGCAGGGGGACCTCTTCTCTCTTTCATTCGTTTGAATTTCGGGCATATAGACGTTAGGGAAATAAAAAATGACTACATTTAGTGCGTTTAACTTTAAAATCAGAATACTATGGTACTTGTTGTTCTTGGAATAATAGTCTTGATTGCCGGGGGCGTTGTTTCTAAAGTGGCAAAACCGACAGCTGTTTATGGCCGTTTTGTAAAGATTGCCGGATTGGCGCTTGTCATCCTTGGATTGGGTGTTGCCTGTATCGTTCAGATTGAGCCCGGAGAAGTTGGTGTACAAAAACTTTTTGGGAAGGTCAGCAATGAGATTCTGGAGAGTGGATTAAATGTGATAAATCCATTAGTAGATGTTGTGCCGTTTAATATAAAAACGCAGAACTATACCATGTCGGGTGTCCACGATGAAGGAGACCGGAGTGGAGATGATGCTATTCGCGTGCTTTCGGCTGACGGACTTGAGGTGGTTATTGATCTCACAGTACTATATAAAGTTATCCCGGCTGAAGCTCCCCGGATTTTAAGAGAAATTGGCCCCGACTATATTAACACCATAGTCCGGCCTATTTGCCGTACCAAAATCAGGGATAATGCGGTTTATTACGATGCGGTAGCGCTTTATTCCACGAAGCGTGATGAGTTTCAAACGCGGATTTTTAAAACCATTGAACACGATTTTCAGAAACGAGGACTCGTATTGGAGCAATTGTTGGTGAGAAACATTACTTTGCCCAAATCGGTCAAACAGACCATAGAATCGAAAATCAATGCTGAGCAAGAGGCGCAGAAGATGACTTTTGTCCTGCAAAAAGAGCGTCAGGAGGCCGAACGGAAAAGAGTGGAGGCTCAGTGTATTGCCGATTACCAGAAAATCCTGAGCACCGGACTGAGTGATAAACAGCTGCAATACGAGATGATCAAAGCGATAGCGACATCTCCCAATGCAAAACTGATTATTATGGACAGTAAGAAAAGTGCCCCGATAATTGTGGATGGAAAATAAAACACTTATATACGAAAAAATCCCCGGCCAATTAAACTGACCGGGGATTTTTTCGTATAAGTGAGTTTATTGCATCATACGGATAATAGCTCCTGTTTCAGGGTTTAGAATGACTTTACCCGGAGCTTTCTTATCATTAAACAGGTTGGTCGGGAAGTTAGCCTGAATACCAAACTGTGTCATGGTAAATTCCTGTGTCAGCAGCGGCTTGTTGTCGTAAGAAACCGTTGCTTCTCCTTTGCCCGGAATGTTATAAATTAAGCCTTTCTTCTCATTCGCTTTTTGTTTCGGATCTGGCATAAATTGCTTCCGGTCGGTGGCTTTCAGGTCAATGTAAACCGGTCCGCCGGACAGGTTCTCTTTTTCCACTAACCCTAAATGTTTGGAGAAGCGGAACAGTACCTGGTGGTTCACTTCGTCACCGGTCGGTATGTATTTGATTCGGGCAAATTGTTTTTCCACCTGAGTAGTACCCATAAAGAGAGCCATCAGAGAACTTTCCTGCTCATCCAGTTGAGCAAATAACACCTTTAATCCCTCACCGTCTTTAGGGGCATTTTCAGCATCACCGGCAAGCAGGTCGGTGCGGCTTTCCCGCAGTTTGAAGATTTGTTTAGCGGCCACTTCAGCCATTTTAGCAACAGAGCCTGATGCCAGAGCTTCTTCCGAAAGTACATTTTGTGTACGGGTCGGTGCAGCTTTTAATATATGATTTTGTTGCAATTCCGGAATCCTGACAGAAATGGTATCTGGATTTGTATTTACTGCACAGAGGATACCATCGCTGTTGAGGATGATATAGGGCAGCGACGATTTAAACTGCACCATGAATGCGATGTTTTTGTCAATGGTCTAATGTGAGAACGCCGCGACTTTGTCTATTGTAAAGAAGGTGCTGTCGGCAACTATGGGGTTATTGATTCCCAGTAACTTTTCTGCATACCGGAAGTAAGGACCGGCTTTCAGTGTGGTTTTGGAATATTCAACATCGAAGTATAATACCGTTTTGGGCAATGAATAGCTCAATCCGAAATCGCTGGCCTTAGTGGCCGATAGTTTTTGCCATTCAGTCTGGCTGAAGGCTGATAAAGAGAAAAGCAGTCCGCAAAGGAAAAGTATCTTTTTCATTGAAGTGCATTTTTAGAAATAACCGGATAATCGAAAATCCATTACCCTGAAAACCGGACTTCAAAATTAACAATTAAATTTCTGAAACCCACAAGAATGTGGGAAAATGCACCAACCTGTACTGTCATCCAGCGGGGAAAAGATAATAAATGGCCTCTGCCTGCTTGATAAGATCCACTTCATCCGTTGTCTGGCATTTGACATGAACCATGTCGAAAGCTGCCGAAAACTCGTCCGGGGTGAATGACATGTCGCTTCTATCCAGCAATTCGTGTAGTTCTTTTTTGTTTTTACAGGAAAAACAGGTTTTGCGGAAATCGGCATCACCGGTAATGTTCCGGATAAAGAGGATTGCGTTATTGAGTGCCATAATGATTCTGTGTTGAGGTGAATGTTAGTTTTTGCAAGCGGTAGAGGAGCAACTGTTGCAGGATGAGCCACAGCCACTATCAGTTAATGCGTCGTGAATGGTAAACGGCTCCAGTTTACGGTTGCGGAACAGGTCCAGATTACGCTCCAGTTCGGTTCCCCTGGATTTGTAAACCTTCAGGCCATTATCGTTAAACAGCCCGAGAGCCATAAACTTGATATGGTTGGTAATCACACCGCAGATGTCCTGATTTGCAAATTCTTTTGCAATATTGCCGGTTAGTCGGATAATCTTACTGGCCTCTATCCAGTCAAGATGATTTTTCTCAATGTCATAAAGGCAAACGTGACTTGAGGTGTTAAAGCCATCGGCGATGGTCAGTTTGTGGGCTGAATTGTCAACCACCGGAATCATGATTTTCATAACCTGCTGATTTTTGAGTTGAACGTATTTTCGTTATCTCAACTATTGCAAATGCAGTGCCAAAAATATAAATAGGCTGATAATCAGCAGATCGATATTCGGTTTGGTTTTGTTTCTACAAAAATGTAGCTAATGTTTTTTGTCTTTTGACGGGAATGTAGGAGATAAAAAATCCCCGGCAAAGTGAATTTACCGGGGAGTAATATCGTTAAGGTGAATTTATTTCAACGCCTTAAAAGCCCTGCCAAGCGCAGCAATGATATCCCCGGCAATCAATGACTCTTCCGACTGCTCCTCTAATGCCAGGTCACCGGCAAGGCCATGCAGGTAAACACCCAGG
>JAUZOF010000159.1 GCA_030706585.1 Bacteroidota bacterium | reverse complement strand
CACAAGCTTTCCCTTGTTTATCTTCCGATAAATCAACGATTAAGTTTAATTCAACCACGGTTTTCCCATATAGAAATCCAGAATCTTACACCGGAATACCAATTCATATTTTGCCTGAATTTCCTCAGATAAAGCTTTCAACCGGCGGTTATTGGCTTCGTTATACTCATAGGAGGTTGCTTTACCTGCACTGTACTTATCATAAGCAAATCGGAAAGCCACTTGTGAGGCCTCTACTGATTTCCGGGAAGCATTGTACTTATCCCGCGAAGCCACTGCATTATAATAAGCTTGCTGAATGTCTTTACGAAGGGTCTTCTTGACACTTTCCAGCGCCAGTTGCTGCTGAATAATATTGTTCTTAGCCTGTTTCACCTGGTCTTTGGTCTCAAAACGATTGAATATCGGAATAGAGAGTGAAAAAACCAATGTGCGGCGGCTATTTTGATTCAGCTGGTCCGAGAGAGACGGGTTAATTGAATTGTAGGTATGATAATATCCATTGCTGTAGGAGGCTCCGAAGCTCAAAGACGGAAAATAACCTGACCGCGCAATAGCCAGATTATTCCGACTCTGTTCAAACCGTGACTCTGCCGCCTTAACAGATGGACGGGCTCCTAAAGCCTGATTAAAAATAAGCTCTGCATCGGTTATATTGGACAAGCCAACCAACATCAGACTGTCTATTTGCGGTTCTATCACATCAAAATCTTTCACCTGATCAAGCTCCAGCAATTGAGCTAAATCAACTAATGATAGTTGCAAATTAGTATATGCCGTGGTGGAATCACTCTCTTTAACGGCTAAAGTAGCATTGGCCTCCGAGACCTCTGATTCAGCTGCACTACCGGCTTTTACACGTTCTTTTGCTCTATCCAACAGTTCCTTATTCAACGTAATCTGCTCTTTGGCCACTTTATAAATTTCACGGTTATAAAGAATTTGCAAAAAAGAAGAGGCAATATTCAGGGAAATATCCTCCTTGACTTTATCAAGGTCAGCCATGGCGGCTTTCACACTCCACTCATTGGCCTTAATCTGGTTGGTAATCCGAAAACCGGTAAACAATGGAGTATTCGAGCTCAGACTAAAACCACTCGAAGCTGAATTATTATCAACAATCACATTATCCCTGCTTAGAGAACGTCCAAAATCAAAGCTTTGACTTACACCTCCGTTTAAATCGGGTAACCGGCTCATCTTCGACGTATGCAATTGTATCTCCGCGGACTCTTTATCAATAGTCTTTTGCTTTATCTGAATATTATGAGACATGGCATAATCAATACACTGCTGCAATGTCCATTTTTCCTGACTATAGCTTAACTGTGATGCTATTAGAAATCCGACTATGAGACTAATTCCTTTTGAATTGAATAACATAAACCTTATCATTTATCTGTTTTGCACCTTAAGTTTCTCAATCTTATTTCCCCGCAACTTATCTTTCATCGTAAGTCCCGAAACCACCTCCAGGTTAATTCCGTCCGACATACCGATTTTGATATTCTTCTTTTCAAACTTCTGCTCCGGCTTTTCTTCTTTGAGAATATTAACAAAAGCGGAATCGTGACTGAATTCCACGGTACTTTCCGGAATAATCATCACCTTTTCCCGTTTCCCCAGGATAATCTCAGCATTAGCGCTATATCCGGCGCGGACAAATACCCCTGAAGGAATCTTTGCAGCGGCTTTTATCTCAAACAAAATCGCCCCATTCTCCTCAACTCCTTTCGGTGAAACATACTCCAATACCGCATCAAACCGTTTATCCTGCAAAGCTCCAATGGTCAGCGAAATAGGCATACCCTCACGTACTCGACCAACTTCCGTTTCATCAATCTTTCCCTTGAAAATCATATTTCCCATATCGGCAATCGAAGCGATAGTGGTACCCTCGTTGAAGTTATTCGCCTGAATCACTGAATTCCCCACCTTAATCGGAATATCAAGGATCATACCGGAAATAGTGGCCTTTAACTGAGTGGTGCTGTATTTGGCTGAACGTTTGGAGATACCATCGCGGACTATCTGCAAGGATTCTTTAGCATTTTCGAGCTCTTCCATTGCCTTCTTGTATGTTGCGTCAACCTTTTCAAAGTCATCCTTTGAAATTATACCTTTCTTAAATAAGGTATTCTGACGATCATAATCTGCTTTGACCTGGTCTTTGGAGATGACGGCCAGATTAACCCGCGATTCGGCTGAAGTCAGCGCTCCCATCTCCGGGATGACTTTCACCTTGGCAATTACCTCCCCTACCTTAACCATATCGCCCGCTTTTTTGTAAATTTCGGCAACAATACCGGAAATCTGGGGCTTAATAAGCACCTCATTGCGGGGCTCCACCTTACCGGTAGCTACAGTTTTCTTTTCCACGTTTCCGATTTTAGGCTTTACAATGTCAAAAACCTCTTTAGCCGGTTGTGATTTTTTCCACAGGAAGACGAATATCCCGATAAAAGCCGCTGCTATTATGACTATAAGCAGGATCCTGAATACTTTTTTCATACGTCAATATTTATTTTTGTTCTACCTTCAGATTGAATTCGCAAACAATGCTATACACCCTGGTGAATATTAGTGTATGCTCGTTTCATATAAGATTTATGATTTTAGGAAATGGATTCGTTTATTCTTCACGTATAGCATCAATGGCCTTAATCTGCAAAGCTCTCCAGGCAGGAATAAAACCGGCGATTATTCCCGCAAAAATCAAAATAACCAATGCCAGAATTGCCGACCAAAAACTCACCTGCGGATGCGCAAAGAATGTGCCTTCATGAGTATTTTCCCGCGTCGCGGTCAGAATCGAATCGACAACAGTGAGCAACCCGACACCTAAACAAAGACCCAACATCCCGGCCAACAAGGTCAGAATAAGACTTTCGCTGATAATCTGACTAATAATAACGCGCGGTTTAGCCCCTAGGGCCCTTCGTATCCCTATCTCCTTGGTTCGTTCCCTTACAGTTACCAGCATGATATTACTTACTCCGACAATACCGGCAAATAGCGTTCCCAGGCCTACAATCCAGACCAGGATCGAAATACCTAAAAACAGATAATGGAACATGGTAAACTGTTTCTCCAGATTAATGCCCCCCACAGCCTGGTTATCGGTCAGAGAAATGCTATGTTGTTCTTTCAGGACGCTCTTAATCTGTTCTTCAATAAGGCTTACCTTGTAATCATCTTCAGCGGTTATACAGAGTAAGTGTATTTTATCTCCATAATTGTAAGCCTGTTGCATAGTGGAAAATGGCAAAATGACGCTCTCTTCCATCGGGCCATTGATTCCAATCATTGTGATCGGATTTATTACCCCGACCACACGATAGTACATCCCATTTACCTTGATCAACTCACCAACAGGATTCTGCCCTTTCTGAAAAAGCTCTTCGTAAACGCGACGTCCTATGACACAGACTTTTCGTTTTTCATAAATATCAATATCATTGATAAATCGGCCGTAAATCAACTGTTGGTGGTCAATCTTATCATATACAGGATAAAACCCCTTAATATTATAAGCTCCGGCTTTATCTTTATGAACGGTATTGTTTGCGGAATTTCCACCGAAGATCATCGGTGTAATATATTGAATATGGGAGACTTTACTTCGAATGATTTCAACGTCACTGTTTTTCATATTCCAGTAACGTCCCTTGCGGAAGCCTTTATAAGGTTCAGAAGTTGAATTTGTCCAGAAAAAGCAGGAGTTCGTCGAAAAACCCCGAATGCCTTCCATAATGCCATTCTCAAGGCCTTTCCCTGAACCAGCCATGACTACCAGCATAAAAATCCCCCAGAATACCCCGAAAGCGGTCAGTATACTGCGCATTTTATTCCGGGTAATCGTCACCCAGATCTCCTGCCATCGATCTAAATCAAACATTCTCTTGTGTTTAGATAGCAAATATATGAAAAAACAAATATTTGTTTACAAGCATAGGGTAAATATCTTTTGAAATAGATCAAAGACCTACAGATACAGAAAACAAATAAGAAAATAAAGTTCAAAACACCGTGATTTATAAAGCACTTAACCAATACCAATTTATCCACAAAATATACCAGAAAAGACTATTCTTTACCCGTCGCTACCAGACACCAACTCAACGGGCATATGTAACTTTGTAAACCGGAAACAAACACCTTTAATCAACACATTTGAATTCTTAAAAACCATTACTCTAACTCCATGACTAAATCAACTCTACACCAATCCTGCTTTTCAGGAATCTTTATGGTTGCTTTTTTACTGCTTGCCTCTATCTCTTTAGTTAAGGCAGAAATAACGCCAGCCTTTCCCGGCGCAGAAGGCTTCGGACGATATACGACCGGAGGACGCGGAGGTGCGGTTTACCACGTCACCTCAACAGCTGATGACGGTTCGGCAGGAACCTTCCGCTGGGCTTTGAATAAAAGCGGAAAGCGAACTATTGTATTCGACATTTCGGGCACAATACACCTTACCTCTGCCCTTAGTATCTCAACCGGCAACGTAACCATTGCCGGACAAACCGCACCGGGCGACGGCATCTGCGTAGCCGATTACCCATTCACCATCAATGCCAGCAATGTTATCATCCGTTTTATGCGCTTCCGATTGGGAAATCTGTTTGTTGCTTATCATGAAGGAGACGGTCTGGGAGGTATGGATCAGGAAAATATCATTGTAGACCACTGCTCTGTAAGCTGGAGTATTGACGAATGCTGCTCAGTATATGGCATGAAAAATATGACGGTACAATGGTGTATAGTTTCACAGAGTTTGCGTAACGCCGGCCACGTAAAAGGAGCACATGGATACGGAGGCAACTGGGGCGGATCAGGCGCAAGCTACCACCACAACCTTTTATGCCATCATGACAGCCGTACGCCACGACTTGGACCTCGAGCCTCAACACAGACCGACGAACGAATGGATCTGCGCAACAACGTGATCTACAACTGGGCTGGCAACGGATGCTATGGCGGAGAAGGAATGAAAGTAAATATTGTAAACAATTATTACAAACCCGGACCTGGCACTAAACAGAAAAGCGCTTCAATCCAATACCGCATTGCGGCTATCGGAATCCGTACTACCGCCTATTGTGAAGCCAACCCGTCATTTGCACCAATGCTTCATGTATGGGGTAAATATTTCGTAAACGGCAATTATATCAACGGATACAGTGATGTTACTGCCGACAACTGGACAAAGGGAATATACGCCCAGATTTCCAATGCGACGAATGACAATCTGTTTACCGACGTTACAAAAGACACTATAAAGCTCAATTCACCATTGGATTTTGTTTACACAACTACACATACCGCCGAAGCAGCTTACAACAAGGTATTGAAATACGCCGGAGCCTCTCTTTCACGTGACTGGGTGGATACATTGATGGTATATGATACCCGGAACGGAGTTGCATCTCACACAGGAGCCGGAAGTGGCGATGTCTATGGTATTATAGACTCCCAGGAGGACAATAAGCCCGCCAATGCCGGTAATGACTGGAATGCCTGGCCTACTCTTATCAGTAAACCCTGCCCGACGGATACAGACCAGGACGGTATGCCGGATGTATGGGAAACCGCCAACGGCCTGAACCCGAACAACGCATCGGATGGTAACACCCTTAACAACGACGGTTATACTATGCTTGAAGTATATATGAACAGTCTTGTAGCGAATATCATATCTGATCAAAACGCCGGAGGTACGGCTGCTGGTTACACAACCAACAGTACAGTTAAAACGAACAAAGTAACACTGTCTCAAAGCACATACAGTGGAGCTTCCGGGGCATCATCTCCCTGGACCTTTAATGATGGTTACAGCATTACAAACAGTAATTCCAAGACCTATGCAACAGGAAGTGAAATGGGGATTAAATTCTCAACCGGTGTAAAGTTTACGGTTAATGTACCCACGGGAGTTGTTGTCGATAGCGTTACGTTTGTAGGATATGACAACTATGCGGGAACCGATTCATACATCAGCGAATTAAACGGGACTTCCTTTACATCCACAAATTACGTATTTACCCAAAAGACCTCAAGCGGAACCTATACCGTTTGTACCAACAAAATACCATTGGCTACTCCCGCAACCGGCTCATTTACATTTACCGTAAGTGGAAACCAGATTGTAGCCTATCTGATATTAAGTACCCATTCCGCATCAATGGGGACTCAATCAACAACCGTTTTGGCAGCAGATCTCAATGCCCCGGTACATGTATATACAATTGACGGACGCCTGATTCGTGCCAATGTTATTCGAAGCAAATCTACAGAGGGATTGCAAAAGGGAATGTATATTGTCAATAACAAAAAGGTTGTAGTTGACAGACAATGGTAAATCCATAACATATTAGTCTCTTTCTAAAAGGGAATTTTCGCACAATCCTCAGCGAAAGTTCCCTTTCTGCTTTTCCATCAACCCACGGATACTTCCGCTATGCTTAACCCTAAAGGCGATGCTCAATGATTATTTGGCAGCAAACACATCCGTACCTCTCCGAAAATCCAAGAGGTACGGACACAAAAAAACCCCACCGAATCGGTGAGGTTTCCAAAAAGTAAAAAAGGGATTTCCTTTATTTGCCAATATTATTCAGCAGCAGGAGCCTCTTCTTGTGCCGGAGCTTCAGTTGCTTCTTCAACCGGAGCTTCAGCGGCAGCAGCGGCAGCAGCTGCTTCAGCTTTTTTCTGAGCTAATGCTTCAGCTTTTGCTTTGTTTACTTCTTGTTCTGCAGCCAAACGTTTTGCAGCTTCAGCTTTAGCAGCTTCGCTCAATTTGCTTTTTACGCCTTGTACAGCAGATTGTTTAGTGCCAGTCCAGCTTTCGAAACGTTTTTCAGCTTCTTCAGCAGTGAATGCACCTTTGTTTACACCTCCCAACAAGTGTTTTTTCAACAAAACACCTTCTTTTGAGAGAATGCTTCTTGCGGTGTCAGTAGGCTGAGCACCGGTTTGCAGCCAATACAAAGCTCTTTCGAAGTTCAAATCTATTGTAGCAGGATTTGTGTTCGGATTATAAGAACCAATCCTTTCAATAAACTTACCATCTCGTGGAGCCCTGCTGTCAGCAACTACAACTTGATAGAACGCATAACCTTTACGTCCGAATCTTTGCAATCTGATTTTTGTTGCCATTGATTTTGTTTTTAATGAATTAAGTTTTGCTTTATATTAGCGGGCGCAAAGATACGAATATTTTACAGATTGACAATCTGCAAGATAAATTTATTTCACCAGATTATTCCGGGGCTGTTTTTCCCCGATTATCTCTTGTTTTCAAAATAATTTATCCGATAACATTTCATATCATTCTGCCCCCTTACCCCTTTAGAAATACAAAAAGATTAACTACTTTCGTATTTCTGATTCAATGATCCTATCCCAATTAACACTCACAACAAATACGAAGGTTATGAAAGAAGAGCAAGACAACATGCATGAAAGCACCGAATCCTCGGATAAAAAACGACTCCGCAGAAGCAAAAAACTGATTAACAACGAAATAATGAAAGCCGTATCGTACATCATCGGCGAACAGGGATTCAGCAAACTGGGTATAAACACTGTTTCCGAGCAGGCTCAGGTGGAGAAACCATATATCTACCGAAACTTCGGGACTTTTGAAAAGGTTCTTGAGGAGTATATACTAAAAAATGATTTTTGGCTTCGCTTCATCATTCAACGCTCTTTCCAGAAAAATGAAGAGGGGTATTTCGACATCCACACTACCTTCACAAACCTGATGGTAGACCTGTACAAAACGATGGATGACAATCGGGATTTCCGCAACATGATCTTATGGGAGCTTTACGAAAATACGCCCTTCATCCGAAGCAATGCCGAACGCCGTGAAATTGAATCGGGTGAACAAATGATATTGCTACACGAACATTTCAAAGATGTAAATATTGACATCGAAGCGATTACCGCGTTATTCATCTCCGGCATTTACTATCTTGTTCTTCACAAGAACGTCTCCACTTTCTGTGGAATTGATTACAAAACCCTGGAAGGAAAGAAAAGGATGATTACGGCCCTTAAAAACCTTAGCGATATGCTTTTTGAACAGGCTGAACAAAAGAAAACCATCATCAAACGCATGTTGGCCAAGGGAATTGATCATCAGACCATTGCAGAAGTTGTAGATGTTGACGTTAACCACGTAATGCGCTTTGTTGAAAAATAACCATTCTCACCCCCTTATTACGAAAAGCTCTGTCCAAATTATCATTGAACAGAGCTTTTCCTGTTTTTATAATCCTATGCATCCATACTTCATTTTCTCCTCCTTCTATTTTAAAGGAAAATAAATATTTCCCCGTCTAAACCTCTAAAACAATGAAAATGCGTACATTTGTACCATGCAATTTACGTTCATTCGAACAAAAAACATTCCCAATATGAGCTTCAACAAATACATCCAATTGGCGCTGGCATTTGTATTCGGCATCTTTTTTATCTCTTGTAACAAAGCAAAAACATCTGAATTACAGGAAAACAGCATCCAATTTGACTCGCTAGTTATCCAAAAAGAGAAGCACTTGTTCAAT
>JAUZOF010000158.1 GCA_030706585.1 Bacteroidota bacterium | reverse complement strand
GGCACCTTCGTCACCTACCCATTCGCAACAAGGGGCTCCATCTTCCGCTTTGGCAGCAATGGCCTGGAATAACTCTTTCACTTCCGGCCAGGCTTTTTCCGAACCACCGGGCATGATGGACGGGCCATTCAGAGCGCCCTCTTCACCTCCGGAAACTCCGGCTCCCACGAAAAGCAGCCCTTTGGCTTCCAGCTCTTTTACCCGACGGTTTGAGTCAGGGTAATGGGAATTACCGCCATCGATTAATATGTCACCTGGAGAGAGTAGGGGTGTCAGTTGTGCAATCAGTTCATCCACGGGAGCACCCGCACGAACCATCATAAATATCTTGCGGGGAGTTGCGAGTGATTCGACAAACTCTTTAATATCGGTTTTGCCGACAAAATTTTTGCCTGCGCCACGTCCGTTTATGAAGCGTTCTACCACGCCTTCTTCCACACAGGGTACGGTGCGGTTATATACTGATACCTGAAACCCTTTGCTTTCGAAGTTTAACGCCAGATTCTCGCCCATCACGGCCAATCCGATTAATCCGATGTCTGATAATGCCATATCTTGTTTTTAGTTTAAATGATTAATTCAATCCTTGTTTATTCTCCCTGAAAATATGAGTCATGATGTATATCAGGGCGCATTTCGTTATACAACAAAGAAAACAGGCAAGAGATTAGCTAAAACCGTTTGGATTGGGGTTTTTTAACAGGATTTTGAGCTGTTGGGACAGTTTGAAGATATTAATTTAGAAGTAGGTATATCTTTACCTTCCTGGTTTGTGATTTTCAACAGAGTGTTTGGTTACTTTTGTGTCAAAATATGAAAGTATGATTGATGTTACCTGTGCGATAATAATAAGAGACGGGCTGATTCTTGCCGTTCAGCGGAGTGAGAGGATGAAGCATCCGCTGAAATGGGAATTTCCCGGTGGAAAAGTGGAATCAGGAGAGAGTGCCGAGACTTGTATCATGCGGGAATTGAAGGAAGAGCTGCACATTGAGGTCGAAATACTCAGGGTGTTATCTCCCGTGGAATTCCATTACAGTGAAAAATCCATTCGTTTAATCCCTTTTGAGGTGACGTTATTGTCGAATGAGATAATTTTAAAAGAGCATTCTCGGCTTAAATGGTTAAATGTAACCGGATTGAGTGATCTGGATTGGTTACCGGCCGATGTTTTAGTCATTGAACAATATCTAAAGTTGAAAAAATAAGAGGCAACAGCTTCACAGCTATCGCCCCTCCGGTTCTCAAATTAACTGTTGGCAGACAGTTTTATTTATAGCAAATAGAATAATTCAGTCCTTCATTATTGCATTTGTGCTGAAATGCAATACATATATTCCGGCAAAGCTTTTTGAGAGCTGCCTGTTGTGTTTTATGAAAATGAAACTGTGTATTTGTTGAAAGTCTTGTCCGTTGTCTTTGCACCGAAAACAATAGGACTGTAATCTATATTGGCAGGTCTTCTGACTTACTCCGAACTTGAACGCCTTCCCGTTTCGCGGCAGAAACAGTGGCTTGGTTTTGTTCAATTCGATACTTTGAGCTTACAGCAGCGGGACTGTCCGGGATTTTCACCCGATTCCCTTTTCATCCACATACCCCGGCCGGGGCAGCAGAACCAATACAGTCGCAAAGGTAATTATTTTTCTTTTCAATGATTTGACTTGTGAATCTTTTTATTGAGCCTTTTGTATTATCAGGATTTTATTTATTGAAAACATAGAATGGGATGTTCCTGATCTTGTGTAATGTATATAGCTAAATATGAGTAAGATGAGGCGCTGTTGTTTTTTCGTTCGGTAAATATTCTTCCGAGGATCATTAGATTGAATTTCCTGAATGGAAAAGTTTCGATCGATTATGGTATTGCTTTATATCCTCTTCTGCATTTCTATTGATGTTCAATGAGCGGTTGGTCTTTTTTCAAACGTGTAAAAAATGAAAGTGGCCAAAACTTTTCTTTTTGTTATGATGTTTATAGATATAGAGAAACTACAAAATCGTTTTTAAAAAGTTTCTACTTAGCCAAGACCTAAACCATATCATTTCTTTAAGATAAAAAATCAATTCTCAATGTCCGGATATTAATAATACCTTATACTATAAGGCTGATTAAGATTTCTATTACTTTTGCCCAAAATCTAAACCCAATTTCATTATGAAGAAGATAATCACTACTTCTGCGGGCAAGCCTATCTATGAGAATGAAGATAGTATGACAGTAGGGCCAAGAGGTCCGATACTCCTTCAGGATCATCATCTCTTGGAGAAATTAGCACATTTTAATCGGGAGCGTATTCCTGATCGGGTAATACATGCCAAAGGGTCAGGAGCCTATGGCAAATTTACTGTTACCCATGATATTTCCAAATATACCCGTGCTAAACTCTTTGAGAAAATTGGCACCGAATGTCATGTGTTTGCGCGCTTTTCGATGACAAACAGTGAAAAGGGCAGCCCTGATACTGACCGGGATATTCGCGGCCTGAATTTCAAGTTCTATACCGAAGAGGGTAACTGGGACTTGATGACCAGTAGTTTTCCTGTGTCTTATATCAAAGATGCAAAGATGCTTCCCGATCTTATCCATGCGCTTCGGAGGGATCCGCAGACGAATCTCAAAAGTCCAATCTCAATGTGGGATTACCTGAGCCTGAATCCCGAATCGTTGCACCTTATTATGATGCTCTTTACTGACCGGGGCACACCGTACAGTTACCGTTTTGTGAATGGCTATGGAGTGAATACTTATTCCATGGTAAATGCTCAGGGCGAGTACGTGTGGGTAAAATTCCACCTGAAAGCAATGCATGGTGTAAGGACTTTTTCTGCCAGCGAAGCCGAATATATGCGTAGCAGGGATCTGGATTGGGCGCAACGTGATTTGGTTATGGCTTTACGGAGTAATGATTACCCGACATGGAAACTTCAGATTCAGGTGATGAATGAAAGCCAGGCGAAAAACTTCCGCTGGAATCCGTTTGATCCGACCAAGGTATGGCCTCACAACGAATATCCGTTGATCGATGTCGGTATTCTTGAATTCACCAAATTGCCTGAGAATTACTTTGCGGATGTAGAGCAGGCTGCATTTTCTCCTGATAATGTCATTGATGGCATTGGCTTTTCACCGGATCGTTTATTGCAGGGAATGGCATTCATGTACTCTGATGCAAACCGCTATCGTTTGGGCCCGAATTACCAGCAGATACCGGTTAACCGACCTACTTGCCCTGTTTTCAACGGACAACGTGATGGTGTCATGGCGGTTAATGGAAATGGAGGTTCTTCAATTAACTATGAACCCAATAGTTTTAACGGTCATAGCACTCATAAGCATCACGATAAAGAGGCGCAATACTCGATTGATTCAAATATTCTCAATACATTCCACCGAAACGAAAATGACGACGATCATTATACCCAACCCCGGTGGTTCTACAACAATGTTTTGAAAGACTCTGAACGTCAGGCTCTGATCAAAAATATTATCGACACCATGCGCTACATCGGTGGTCCAAAACGTGAAGAGATTATCCAAAGACAGCTTGGCCATTTTTATCTGGTTGACAAGGAATTTGCGCATCAGATTGCTGATGGACTATCCGTGGATCGGATTCCGGAGCAGGAGGTTGAGGGTAATGTGTAAAAAAGCGATTTCTTTTTCATAACTACATATTCAATTTTGATTAACGTATTCCGCTGTGCCCGCGAGGGTTATACCGGAATCTACGACGGCAATCTATCTCAATGGCACGGGAAACGGCGGGAAACTATTTCGTTGTTTGTCCGTGCCTCTTTTTTGATATGATGACTATCGGTGCAAATTTCCCCTAATCATTCTTAAGCGTGGGTTAAATAGAATGCGTCAAAAGTGTGCAAACATTGTAATAGGTACAAATTCACTACCTTTGCCCGTCCAAACAGCTAATATACAGATGAATTTATCAGAATTTGAGATAATGGCTCCAGCCGGATCGTACGATTCGTTGATGGCAGCCATTCAGGGAGGCGCTGACTCTATTTACTTCGGGATTGAAGGACTGAACATGCGCGCCAAATCTTCCAATAACTTTACGATAAGTGACCTTCACGAGATTGCCCGTATTTGCAAGGAAAACGGACTGAAAAGCTACCTCACCGTCAACACTGTGATTTATGATGAAGACCTGCAACTGATGCGCAGCATTATAGATGCTGCTAAAGAGGCGGATTTGTCAGCAATCATTGCGAGTGATGTGGCTGCAATGACCTACGCCCGTTCTATCGGCGTGGAGGTGCATTTATCTACGCAACTGAATATCTCAAACGTGGAGTCGTTACGTTTTTATGCTCAGTTTGCCGATGTGGCGGTATTGGCCCGAGAGCTCAATCTTGATCAGGTAAAACATATCTTCGAGACCATCCAACAGGATAAAATCACCGGCCCGTCTGGAGAGTTGATCCGTATAGAGATGTTTTCGCATGGGGCGTTGTGTATGGCTGTTTCAGGAAAATGCTACCTGAGCCTGCATGAGATGAATACTTCGGCTAACCGGGGCTCATGCACGCAGATTTGCCGCCGTGGCTACACCGTAAAAGACAAAGACTCGGATATTGAACTCGATATTGACAATCAATATATCATGTCGCCCAAAGACCTGAAAACGATTCATTTCATGGATAAAATGATCGAAGCAGGTGTGCGGGTGTTTAAACTGGAAGGTCGTGCACGTGGTCCTGAGTATGTACGTGCCGTATCGGAATGTTACAAAGAGGCGATCACCAGTTACATTGACGGCTCTTTCTCACCTGAAAAGATTGACCAATGGACAGAGAAACTGAGCACCGTCTTTAATCGTGGCTTCTGGAACGGTTACTACCTGGGACAGCGTCTGGGAGAATGGACCGGAAACTATGGTTCAGCTGCTACCAAGCGTAAAATTTATATCGGTAAAGGCATGAAATATTTCTCCAATATCGGTGTGGCTGAGTTCCTGATGGAAACACAGTCGCTCAAGGTAGGAGATGAGATATTGATTACCGGACCGACTACCGGTGCTGTTTCAACTATCGTGGATGAGATTCGCGTGGATCTGAAGCCGGTACAAGAGACGGTTAAGGGAGAACGCTTCTCCATTAAACTTGCTGACAAGATCCGTCCTTCGGATAAGCTGTTTAAGGTGGTAAATGCTAAAGATTTGAAATAAATAAACGCGAATAAGATATATATAAGCCCTGCTGAGCAATTGTACCGGCAGGGCTTTTTTGTATTTGATTCATACCTTTCAAGTCCATTGCATATAGGTTGCAATGTTGTTGATAGGAGGTTGATTATATATTTTCTTTCAGTTATTATTTAATTATCCCCTAGATAACCCATATCATAATATAGTATGGGTTATCTAGGGGATATCCATAGGTTATGGTATTAAAACAGGATTATCAACCTATTCTCAACCTTAAGGAAACATCGAAGCAACTATAGGATTTTATGACGTAAACTCTCCGGATAACAGACTTTTCATTGCATTTGCATAAGTTGCCGTTTTTGGGGTGTAATGATGAATGCCCGAAATTAAGTTACTCTTGTAACTTAGGTGGTTTCTTCTAAAGATCTTTTCCTGATTTGCTTTATGTAATCAGAAGGTGAAACGCCGAACTCCTCCTTAAAACATTTACGAAAATATGCCGGACTATTGATTCCTACCATCAACATTACTTCGGACACATTGTATTTTCCGGTTAACAGATAGTTTTCGGCATTCCGGAACCTGATCTTCCGGATAAATTCATTGATACTTAATCCTGTCAATGCCTTTACTTTGCGGTAAAGTGTTGAATAACTCATGTTTACGCTATTGGCAATATCGGAGATATCGATATTTTCATCACTCAAATGCTCCTCTGCATAATTTGTGATCTTAGTAATAAACTCATGATCCAATGGATTTTTTAGATCGGGTGTCTTTTCCTTATTAGCCTGATCGGCTATTGCAAACTGTGCCGCAATTTTCCTCCGGGTATCCAGTAGATTGACTATCCGGCTATGCAACAGACTGCCACTAAATGGCTTGGTAATGTATGAATCTGCACCGACAGCATAACCTTCGGTTTTATCCTGTATTGTATCTTTTGCAGTAAGCATGACAAAGGGAATATGGCTTGTTCGCTGGTCTTCTTTTATTTTTTCACAAAATTCCACTCCATCCATAACCGGCATCATCAGGTCACTGATAATAACATCAGGAATTTGTGTCAAAGCAATACTTAATCCATCGCAACCATTCACTGCAACCAGAACCTCGAATTCACCTTCAAAAGTTTCAGTAATATATTGACGGATATCTGCATTATCCTCCACCACCAAGATTATGGAACGCTGATCAGCCTGTTGTTCTTCTGCACTAATCTCTTTGTCTTCGGGATGTATAGCATCGGGATATAAATTTGCTGTAATTAACCGGATACGAAATAGTGTTCCCTCGTCCGGGGTGCTTTCTACTTTAATTTCGGCATCGTGTAATTCTGCAAGACTCTTTACAATGGCCAGTCCGATACCTGTTCCAGATGCCTGATGTTTACTTTGTACCTGATAGTACCGATCGAAGATAAACGGTAGCGAATCTTTATCAATGCCGTAGCCAGTATCTGAAACTTCGATTTCGGTAAATGCTGTTTTTCTTTCTGTAATCTGGCGTAATGAAAGGTTTATTTCACCGGAAGGGGTGTATTTTATTGCATTTGACAGTAGATTGTCCAAAATAATTGAAATCACTTCAGCGTCATAGAATATAGTAAAATCGCCATCCATGACCTGGCAATTTATTGCTAAATCCGTATTACGGTTTAGCGTTGCGTATTTTAGCGCCGTTTCTCTGATCAGAAGAGAAAGATCGTTACGCCGGACACAGAGTTTACGGTTTTGTGACTCAGTTTTTCTAAATTCCAGAATTTGGTTGATCAAATCAAGCAAACGGTTTGCACTTTTATATATGGTCTGTATCTTTCCACGATAGTTTTCCTGCATTTTCATGTCGTTGATCATATCTTCAAGAGGACCGATGATAAGCGTTAGCGGAGTTCGCAGTTCGTGGGTGATATTGGTATAAAACTTCAGCCGTTCAGCATTCAGCTTTTGTTGTTGATGGTAGTTTTGTTTGTCTTTGACATAACGAAATATCAGGACCATGATTATCAATACAATTACTCCATATATAGTTTTTGCCCACCATGATAGCCAGAATGGCGGGTTTATAACAATAGTCAAAGAGTTAACAGTATTGGACCATTCCTGACTTTTGTATCGGGACCTGATGTGAAAGGTATATTTACCGGGAGCAAGATTACGGAAAGTGACCTCTCTCGTATTTTTTATGTTATACCAATCTTCATCAAGTCCTTTGAGCATATAGCGAAACTCAATTTTGTTATTGTAGAAATAATCCGGGACATTAAATGAAATCGAAAATGTATTCTGGTCGTATTTCAGGTTTATGGGAGCAAGAGTTGGGTAATGTTGCATTTCACCCTTATGACTATCTTTCAAGTTAGTTACCGAAAAGTCGGTTATGACAGCCGATGGAATATCATGCTCCTTTATCTCAGCCTTCGAATCAAAGTAGCAAACTCCGTTATCTGAACCGAAATAAATTATTCCGTCGGGCGATTTCGTCACTGCACCCATCATAAAGTTACCCAACGGAACGCCATCATATCGGTTGTAGTTTTTTACGGTTTGATCATTCAGGTTTATACTGCTTATTCCTGCATTTGAGCTGCACCATATGCGACCGTCACTTCCTTCCATAACGGCAGCAATATTGTTACTGGATAACCCCCGGGATGTACCATAAGATTTATAAAAGTGGTCATTCCAGTTCCTGAACATAAACAATTTTTCGCCTGTGACGACCCAGATACGTTTTTTACTATCGCAATAAAACTGGGTGCTTGCATTCAGGTTGTTATTCGGATTGATTAATCTGATGCGATGGAGAGCATTGTCCAGTACGGTGATCTCACCGCCGAATGTTCCCACCCAGATGTACCCATGTAAATCCCGGATAACAGCCATAACCATATTGTCCGGAATCCCTGAATTAGAGGAGTCAAACGACTGAATCTTCCGGCTATTCAGATTATAGCACTTTAATCCATTATTTGTTCCAATCCAGACATTCTTATTGTGATCTTCGTAAAAGCAATTAATATGTGTTCCTTTTTTTATACCAAACCCGGATATTGTTTTGAACTCACCGGAAAGCGGATCACGACGAATGATTAATCCTTCAAACGTCCCGAACCATTGGTAACCTTCCGAATCTGTAAAAGCAGCAAACACATTGTTTTCAAGAAGTCGTCCGTTAGTTTGACTGAAATTTGTTATTTTCTCATTGCCCCTGAAAACATCAATACCTCCACCGTCGGTTGCGATCCAAAGAGAATTTTGATGATCAAAACAAAGACCCCTCACTATCTGGCTGCTTAGACTTTTGCTTTTGTCCTCCAGTGGTGAAGAGTGGTATACATGAAAAAAAGGCGTTTTACCGGAGATAAAGTTTACTCCTCCACCATAAGTACCAATCCAGGTATTTCCATAAGAATCAT
>JAUZOF010000157.1 GCA_030706585.1 Bacteroidota bacterium | reverse complement strand
ATCCGATATTCCGCCCACGCTCAAGTCATGATTCATCACTGAAAATGCCACCGAATTAACCCCATCACCAATCCGGAAATCCCCTCCAATGCTCAATCCGACAGCCGTAGAAACGGAAACTGTTCCCGCCAACACAAGGCATCCGGTAATAGAATTCATGGAAGTAGAGAGCGCCTTTGTCCCACTACCAGAAAGGGTAAGATTATTATAGGAAAATGCATGGATGGTCTGGGAGCCTCCGGTGTAGTTTACCGTCCCGGCTCCTGCTACTAACGCACCTCCGGTCTGAGTGCCTGTAATTGTTTGAGTTAATAAAGCTCCTCCCACATTTAATGTCCCTGTACCGGAAAAAGCTATAGTAGCGCTAGCTCCCTGATTAGCGGTGGTAATATCCCCTGTCACAGTCACAGTCCCGGTTGAAATTAGCATCTGATGACGATTATCGCTTCCTCCATCAGTAAACGCAATGGCTCCGGCCTGCAGGGTTCCGGCTCCGACATCAATCGTATTGTGATAATTAGTAGATGTCGATACTCCTGCCCGGGGGATCGTTATCGTTCCTGAGACGACCAGACTTCCACCTGCACCAATTAACAACGTTGTATTCTGGCTTTTCCCTCCGGTGAACGAAACCCCTGCACAAGCTCCTGAAGATGAAACAGTAATGGTTTTTCCACCTTCCAGCACTACATCATCACCAGCCCCTGGATAAACACCAGCTCCGACCGCAACTCCACCGGAAGTGAGCGACCAACATGTATTGTTGGTCCAGTCACCACTATTTACCGAATAATAAGTCGTAGCCCAGGCTACTGAACCCTCACCAAATAATCCGATCAAGAGTGCCGCAATAATCAATACAACCCTCTTTATCAATTCATTTCTTACCCATCTCATATCCTTTTGACTTTTAAGATTACTCATTAACACCTCTGAATCTCATCTCAGGAGCATCCTATAAATCTCATTCTTCATTAACCCCTCAAAAACAGACAATAATTTATATCCATAAACAACAGACACCGCAATTTTAATATTTTTCATCCACATCACCAAAACAAAACAGTGAAAATGCTATTAATTTTCACATAACACATCAATCTATATACTTAAATAGCATTCTATACCAACCATTGCTTCCCGCAGAAAGATTAATAACAACACACTTTAGCCCCCCATCCCCTGAAATCCAGACGCCATAAATTGCCACATCTACCACCGGGCTATTAAGGGCAAAGCATTGACTATTGAGGGGGTGGCTTCGAAGTCACCCCTTCAATAAAACGACAAAATCGCCCTACCTCTTCTTATTAACGTTTCCTATCCTGCCTTTAGAAAAAGAGCATATAATCTCCCTTTCCAACAAAAGCCCTTCTCCGATGTTACATATATGTTGTTACGTACTTTAATATAGTATTTTCAATACATTCCCCATAGATATCCCATAGATAACCCATATTATATTATGATATGGGTTATCTATGAAACAGATAAGAAATAACAAAAGGAGAAAGTATAATCAAACACGGAATAACTACAAAACAAACACAGAGCAACACATAAACAGAAAGTCTCTGATTCAGTTCGGGACTCGTTTATGTATACCTGGTCTAATGTTTTTGTGTGGTATCTTGATTTTTATGTTTAGAGTAGATGAAAGACGCTTTAGAAAAAAGGGAATAGATGGTATAATTGGCACAGAAATTGAATTGGCACATCAGAAAACAAGGACAGGCAAGATAACTCTCGAATGAAGACACAAAAAAGGGCACGATTTAAAATCGCACCCTTCATTTATTTCAGAATATTTTCTTATTCAGTTGGTTCAGCAGACGTTTCTTCAGCAGGCTGTTCGGCATCAGGCATAGGCTCTATACCTTCGGTTGATTCCAGAGAATCTGACGCAGACGAACGTTGCATATAAGTGTGACAGGAGTAATTCCGGGTAATAGTCTGCTTAGGCTTAGCCGGGAATTTACCTCGATACTGTGCTAACGCCGGATCAGCAAGCACTTTCTCCATAAACATAGCAAATATAGGCAATGCCGATTTACTACCTTCGCCCAGACTACCTGTCCGGAAGTGTACGGCGCGGTGTTCGCCTCCCACCCAAGCACCTCCTACCAATTTCGGCGTTACGCCGACAAACCAGGCATCAGAGTGGTTAGACGAAGTCCCGGTTTTACCACCAAAGTCGGTATTCCACTTGAAGAGATCCCACTCCCACAAAGCCTGTGTGGTTCCGCCCGGCTCGGTAAGACCGCCCTTCAGCAACTCCAGCATCAACCAGGCATCTTCATAAGGAATGGCAGGACGCACCACCGGTTTGTAAGTATAAATCACATTACCGTCGCGGTCTTCGATGGAAGTCACCAACACCCGCTCATGGTAATTACCTTCATTTACCACTGTACAGTAAGAATTCACCAGCTCTAACAGAGAGACATCCGAAGCACCCAACGACAGTGCCGGTATCTCTTCAAGCGGCGTTTTAATCCCCATCAGGTGAGCATATTTTACAATATCTTTCAATCCGACCTGCTGTGCCAACTGCACGGCAATAGAGTTAATAGACCGGGCAAAAGCATTCTTAAGTGTAATCGGATAGCCCCCAAAGCGGCCATCGGCATTGTGCGGATTCCACATCTTATCTTCACCATTTTCACGGTAAGGCCATGAAACTTGTTTATCCGTCATCATATCGCATGGCGACATACCGTGCATCATCGCAGCCGTATAAACAAAGAGCTTAAAGGTAGAACCCGGCTGGCGCTTCGACTGGCCTACATTATCGTATTGCCAGTATTTAAAGTTTACGTCACCCACCCAGGCACGGACAAAACCACTCTCCGGCTCCATCGCCATAAAACCGGCGTGCATGAAACGATTCATGTAACGAATCGAGTCCATAGGGCTCAACTCTTTTTCAATTTCTCCTTTTTCGTAATCGAAAAGCTTAATCTTGTGAGGGCGGTTCATGTAAACATCAACCGAATCCATGTTATTCGCAAAACGCGTCTTAAGCGCACGATAATACTCTGTTCTTTTGGCTATATCCTCAATAAAATTAGGAATCTCCTGATGGTTCTCATCCTGCCATGGGTTTTGTCCCTGCCAGTGTTCGTTGAAACGTTTTTGCACGCGGCGCATCTGCTTATCCACCGCCTCTTCGGCATATTTCTGCAAACGTGTATCAATGGTAACGTGAATTTTCAACCCATCAGAATAGAGATCATAACCATTTTGCTTACACCAACCCTCAAGCTCTTTGGCCAGATAAGACCGGAAGTGCAGGGCGTCACCGTCGAAAGCCTGCTCAATGCTATAATCCAGCTTAATCGGCAACTGCTTCAGAGAGTCGCACTCCCGTGCTGTTATTACATTATGACTAAGCAAATTATCCAACACAACATTCCGGCGTTCCATAGAACGTTTAGGGTGTAAAATCGGGCTGTAAGATGTGGTCGCTTTCAACAAGCCAACCAGCGTAGCAGACTGTTCCGTCGTTAGTTTAGACGGAGTTGTTTTGAAGAAAGTTTTAGCGGCAGTTTTGATTCCGTATGCATTACTTCCAAAATCAACGGTATTGAGATACATCGTCAGAATCTCATCCTTCGAGTAAAACATCTCAATTTTAACAGCCGTAGTCCATTCTTTCGTCTTGGCAACCAATAGTTTTACGCCGGGAATATAGCCGAAAAGCCCGGTTGAATATTGTTTACGCGTCTTAAACATATTCTTGACCAACTGCTGGGTAATGGTACTAGCACCGCGACTACGCCCATGCATAGCATCTTTGGCTGCCGCGAAAATACCTTTAAAATCCACACCATGGTGACTGTAAAAGCGCTCATCTTCCGTTGAAATCAGAGCCTTGATCAGCATCGGCGAAATCTCGTTATACTCCACCGGCATACGATTCTCGTGGAAATATTTACCAATCACCTTTCCATCGGCGCTGATAATCTGCGAAGCGACACTCTGGTTAGGATCCTTGATACTCTTCATGCTGGGCGATTTACCAAACAGCCACAAAAAGTTTATATCAACTAAGAAAAGATAGAGTAAAAAAAGTACCAGGAAGGAGATAATCAGATTGGCAATCTTGCGATACCAGGGTAGAGTACGAAAACGGGCTCTTCGTTTCACCCGCCACGCTTTTAGCTTTGTCCAGTATAACCGGAGAGAAGACATAATCTTTTTCAACATGTAGATTTTGATTTTGCAAATGCAAAGGTAAAACGATTTAACGGGTTATGTTATTGCTAAAATGAAATATTTTCTGAAGAAAAGACAGGTTGTCGTTAAAAAAGCAAGAAATCTGACATCAGATGCCCTGTGCGAAGCAATTCCCAACAATAAGGGAAACAATCAGCAATCGTATTAAAGAAAAATCGTATTTTTGCACTCCAAAATTAATAACACTCAATCAGGAGATTATCAAGATGATAAAAATAACTTTTCCGGATGGATCAAACCGCGAATTTGCAGCAGGGGTAACTCCGCTGCAAGTGGCAGAAAGCATCAGTCCGCGTCTGGCTCAGGATGTACTGGCTGCCAGCATCAATGGAGAAGAATGGGATCTGAGCCGTCCGGTAAACGCTGACAGTTCAATCAAGTTATTCAAATGGGACGATGCTGAAGCTAAACATGCTTTCTGGCACTCATCCGCCCACTTGATGGCTGAGGCTTTGCAAGAGCTTTATCCTCATATTAAATTCGGTATCGGTCCGGCTATTGAAAACGGATTCTACTACGACGTAGACTCTGGCGAACAGCCGTTGCGTGACAGCGACTTCGAAAAAATCGAAAAGAAAATGCTGGAGCTTGCCGCTCAAAAGCAGGAGATCGTTCGTCAGGAAATTTCAAAAGAAGATGCATTGAAAATGTTTGGCGATCGTGGTGAGGTGTACAAAACCGAGCTGATCTCCGAACTTGAAGACGGTACTATTACCACCTATTCACAAGGTTCGTTTACCGACCTTTGCCGCGGACCTCACTTACCTAACACCTCTCCGATCAAAGCCGTTAAACTGATGGCATTGGCCGGAGCATACTGGCGTGGTGACGAGAAACGCAAACAGCTGACCCGTATCTACGGTATCACTTTCCCTAAAAAGAAGATGCTGGATGAATATCTGGCACTGCTTGAAGAGGCGAAAAAACGTGACCACCGTAAAATCGGCAAAGAGCTTGAGCTTTTCGCTTTCTCTGAAGCTGTAGGTAAAGGGTTACCATTGTGGTTACCTAAAGGAACTGCTCTTCGCAGCCGTCTGGAAGACTTCCTTAAACGTATCCAGAAACGTTTCGGATATCAACAGATCATGACTCCGCACATCGGATTAAAAGGACTTTGGGAAACGTCAGGCCACTGGGCAAAATATGGCAAGGATTCATTTCAACCTATTTTGACTCCGGAAGAAGATGAAGTATTCCTGATGAAACCAATGAACTGTCCGTTCCACTGCGAAATCTATAAAACGGCTCCCCGTTCTTACAAAGACCTGCCTTTGCGTTATGCTGAATTCGGTACCGTTTACCGTTACGAGCAAAGTGGTGAGTTGCACGGTTTGACACGGGTACGAGGCTTTACTCAGGACGATGCGCACATCTTCTGCCGCCCTGACCAGCTGAAAGAGGAGTTCCAAAAAGTGATGGATATTATCTTCATCATCTTTGGTGCTTTGGACTTCAAAAACTTTGAAGCACAAATCTCACTCCGTGATCCTAACAACAAAGAAAAATACATTGGTTCGGATGAAGTTTGGGAAAAATCAGAGCGTGCAATCGTAGAAGCTTGTCAGGAAAAAGGGCTGAATGCCCGCGTAGAACTTGGCGAAGCTGCCTTCTACGGTCCTAAACTGGACTTCATGGTGAAAGATGCGATCGGTCGCCGCTGGCAGCTGGGAACCATCCAGGTGGACTACAACCTGCCTGAACGCTTCGAACTGGAATATAACGGCTCTGACAACCAGAAACACCGTCCGGTGATGATTCACCGCGCACCATTCGGTTCAATGGAACGCTTCGTAGCCGTATTGATCGAGCACACCGGTGGTAAGTTCCCGTTATGGCTGACTCCGGATCAGGTGGTTATCCTTCCGATCAGTGAGAAATTCAACGATTACGCACAACAGGTAGCTCACGAACTGGCTCAACAGGACATCCGCGCTATCGTGGACGACCGTAACGAGAAGATCGGCCGTAAGATCCGTGACAACGAATTGAAACGTATCCCTTACCTTTTGATTGTGGGTGAGAAAGAAGCCGAAAACGGCGAAGTATCAGTTCGCAAGCAAGGTGAAGGTGACAAAGGAACACTGAAAGTGGCTGATTTCGCAGCTGAAATCACGACTGAAGTGGAACGCCAGATGACCAGCTGGTAATTCTTTGGGTTGAAACAAATTACCCAAGAATATCAACGGAAGAGCGATATATTCGTTCTTCCGTTTTTCTTTTTCTCAGTATTCAACAAAAATTGAATCAAAAACCACAAACAAAAGCACCGTAACATAGTGCTAATTCCGTAAATATTACTACTTTTGCGCTGTTTTTCGGATTAATACAACCTTTTCATTGATCTGATACCAACAAATAAACAAACGTAAAAGGAGGAAATTTTTCTATTAATGAGAATAGACAATAGACAAAAGGACAGACTAAAAGACAAACAAAAGGACCAACACAGAATCAATAACTTTATTCGTGTAAAAGAGGTTCGTCTTGTAGGTGAAAACATAGAACAAGGTGTGTACCCTGTACAGGAAGCACTTAAAATGGCTGAAAACCTTGAGCTGGATCTGGTAGAAATATCCCCGACAGCGGTTCCCCCTGTTTGTAGAATCATGGATTATCAGAAATTTCTGTATCAACAAAAGAAGAAACAGAAAGAACAGAAAGCAAAATCCACCAAAATCGTTGTTAAGGAGATCCGCTTCGGACCTCAGACTGATGACCACGACTACAACTTCAAGCTGAAACATGCGAAAAGCTTCCTCGAAGAAGGATCTAAAGTTAAAGCTTACGTATTCTTCAAAGGACGCTCTATCCTGTTCAAAGAGCAGGGTGAAGTATTACTGCTTCGTTTTGCCAACGAACTGGAAGATTACGCCAAAGTGGATCAGTTGCCGGTACTCGAAGGTAAACGCATGATCATCATGCTTTCACCGAAGAAAAAAGAGAAAGCAGCCGAAAAACCAAAAACGGCAGCTCCTGTTGCTGAAAAGCCAAAAGCGGAATAACGAGCAAAAGCAAATCGCGGAGACGCGACATTTCTATATTTACTAATAAATAAACACTGAGAAAAAATGCCTAAGATGAAAACTAATTCCGGTGCCAAAAAAAGGTTCACCCTTACCGGATCAGGAAAAATCAAAAGAAAACATGCTTTTAAACGTCACATTCTGACTAAAAAAACCAACAAACAGAAGAGAAATCTTACTCAGGATGGTCTGGTTCACCCAGCTGACGTAAACAACGTTAAACTGTTGCTGAGATTGAAATAATCTCCGACATTAAAAGCAATTTTTAAAAGGATTTTTATTTAACCGAATGACTTTAGCCTGAAAAGTTCACCGCGAAGGTGGCGCTAACATTCACAACATCAAAAATTATGCCTAGATCAGTAAATCACGTTGCTTCAAGAGCAAGAAGAAAAAAAGTTCTGAAATTAACCAGAGGTTACTTTGGTTCAAGAAAAAACGTTTGGACCGTAGCTAAGAATACCTGGGAAAAAGGTTTGACTTACGCTTACCGCGACCGTAAAGCGAAAAAACGCAACTTCCGCGCATTGTGGATCCAACGTATCAACGCAGCTGCACGCGTAAACGGTATGTCTTATTCTAAATTGATGGGCGCTTTACACAAAGCTAACATCGACATCAACCGTAAAGTTTTGGCCGACCTGGCTATGAACCACCCGGAAGCATTTGCTGCTATCGTAGAAAAAGCAAAAAACGCTTAATCATACTTCCACGATAAGACTGAAAAGCGGTACTCTTTACTGAGTTCCGCTTTTTTTGTTTTTGCTATTGGGGATACGACTTTTAGTCGCAATCCCCATATCCATATATAAAACTAAAAAGGCCTCCCGAAAATCAGGAAGCCTTTGTACTTTTTGAATACAGAAAACAGATTACACTCTTTTTTCTTTGATTCTTGCTTTTTTACCGGTAAGAGCGCGGAGGTAGTACAGCTTAGCGCGACGTACTTTACCCACTTTGTTAACAGTGATGCTTTCGATGAACGGAGAGTTGATCGGGAAAATACGCTCAACACCAACGTTGTTAGAAATTTTGCGAACTGTAAAACGTTTGTTCTGACCGTGACCAGAGATACGGATTACATCACCACGATACTCCTGGATACGCTCTTTGTTACCCTCTTTAATACGGTAAGCCACTGTTACAGTGTCACCGCTTTTAAATTTAGGATGCTCTTTACCGCTTTCAAATGCCTGTTCGGCAATTTTAATAAAGTCCATTTTGTTATTGAATTAAAATGTTTGACGAAACGCAATATACACAGGTAACTCTTTTTCCTGTCAGAGATTACGAAAAGCGTGCAAAATTACAAATATTCCGGCTCTCCCACAAGCT
>JAUZOF010000156.1 GCA_030706585.1 Bacteroidota bacterium | reverse complement strand
GTTGTTCTCTGTGATATAAATTGCAGGTTGAATTGGTAACGCGTCAAGCGGCATGAAGCCGCTGATCGCTATTGAGTTTCTCTGTGATATTCTTTCTGTGCAAGTTGTTAATATCCACAAATTTCCCTTCGGTCTTTTCTGATAATTGCGTGATTATCCTTATCTTTGCCTGATTTTTAAATAACAGAGTAAGTTAGTATATAAATGCGTAAAGAAAAGCCTGTTTCATTAGTCTTAGAGAATGGAGTTGTCTTCCACGGGAAATCGTTTGGATACGAAAAACCGGTTGCCGGAGAGGTTGTTTTCAACACGGCGATGGTAGGTTATCCCGAAAGTTTGACCGACCCCTCTTATTCGGGGCAAATTCTAGTTTCGACGTTCCCGCTTGTCGGCAATTACGGTGTTCCCGCTGATCAAATTGTTGATGGCTTATCCGCTTTCTACGAATCCGAAAAGATTCATGTAAGCGGATTTATTGTATCTGATTATTCCTTCGAGCACAGCCACTGGAATGCAACCAAAAGCCTAAGCGAATGGTTGATTGAACAAGAGATTCCGGGCATCTACGGAATTGATACCCGCGAGTTGACCAAGATCCTCCGCGAAAAAGGTGCTATGTTGGGGAAAATCGTTTTCGAAGACGAAAATGAAATTGACTTCCACAACCCAAATACTGAAAACCAGGTAGCGATCACCAGCTGCAAAGAGGTGATCACTTACGGTAACGGCAAGAAAAAAATCTGTCTCGTGGACTGCGGTGTGAAACACAACATCATCCGTTGTCTTCTGAAACGCGATGTAACTGTGATTCGTGTTCCCTGGGATTATGACTTCAATACGCTGGAGTTTGACGGACTGTTTATCTCTAACGGACCGGGTAATCCTGACTTCTGCGATGTTACCGTAGAGAACATTCGCAAATTTATGGAAACCGGCAAGCCTATCTTTGGTATCTGTATGGGTAACCAATTGCTTTCGAAAGCCGGCGGCGCAAAAACATACAAACTGAAATACGGTCACCGTAGCCACAACCAACCTGTTCGTATGGAAGGTACCAACCGTTGCTATGTAACCAGCCAGAACCACGGTTTTGCAGTGGATAACGCAACACTGGGTAGCGACTGGGAACCATTGTTCACCAACATGAACGACGGTACCAACGAAGGTATCAAACACAAAACTAAACCGTACTTCTCTTGTCAGTTCCACCCGGAAGCAGCAAGTGGTCCGACTGATACCGAGTTCCTGTTTGACGATTTCGTGAATTTGATTAAATAAAAACGACCTCTCCGGAGGAAATCTAAAATTAGTTGCATCGTTCTTGCTGCCCCTATATCCCCTGAAGGGGACTTTGAAGAGTGGTATTTCGGAGATTATTTGCACTTCCTAACATCCCCTCCCGATAGCTATCGGGAAGTGGCTTGGGGCAATTGTTACTGAAAAATAAAGCTTCTAAATAGACGATTTATTGTTGGGCAACCACTATAATACCGAAAGTTACTATTGCTTTCGGGTCATAAACAAAACGAATAAACAACAGCACTATATAATACTCAATGAAAGAGATTAAAAAAGTTCTTATTCTCGGTTCGGGAGCATTGAAAATCGGTGAAGCCGGTGAGTTTGACTACTCTGGTTCGCAGGCGTTAAAGGCATTGCGTGAAGAGGGTATCTACACCGTTTTGATCAACCCGAACATCGCAACCGTACAAACATCGGAAGGTATTGCAGACAAGATTTACTTCCTGCCTGTAACTCCCTTCTTTGTAGAAAAAGTAATTAAGAAAGAGAATCCGGATGGTCTTCTGCTTGCTTTTGGTGGACAGACTGCACTGAACTGTGGTGTGCAACTGTACACCAGCGGTATTCTCGAAAAATACAACCTGAAAGTTCTCGGTACTCCGGTACAGGCGATCATGGATACAGAAGACCGTGAGCTTTTCGTGAAAAAACTGGACGAGATCGACGTTAAGACCATCAAAAGTGAGGCGGTTGAAAACATCGAAGACGCTCGTCGTGCTGCCAAAGAACTCGGTTATCCTATCATCGTACGTGCCGCTTATGCACTGGGTGGTCTCGGTAGCGGCTTCTGCGACAACGAAGAGGAACTGAATGTTCTTTGCGAAAAAGCATTCGCCTTCTCTCCACAGGTTTTGGTGGAAAAATCACTCAAAGGCTGGAAAGAGGTTGAGTACGAGGTGGTTCGTGACAAATACGACAACTGTATCACCGTTTGTAACATGGAGAACTTTGACCCGCTCGGTATCCACACCGGTGAGTCTATCGTAGTGGCACCATCACAAACACTGACCAACGCTGAATACCACAAACTGCGTGAACTGGCTATCCGAATCATCCGCCACATCGGTATCGTGGGCGAATGTAACGTTCAGTACGCATTTGACCCATATTCAGAAGATTACCGCGTGATCGAGGTAAATGCCCGTTTGAGCCGTTCTTCTGCACTCGCATCTAAAGCAACTGGTTATCCGCTTGCATTCGTAGCAGCCAAACTGGCACTCGGATACGGTCTGTTTGACCTGAAAAACTCTGTTACCAAATCAACTACCGCACTTTTCGAGCCTGCACTTGACTATATCGTATGTAAATTGCCTCGTTGGGACCTTGCCAAGTTCCAGGGTGTTGACCGCGAAATCGGTAGTAGCATGAAATCGGTAGGTGAGGTAATGGCTATCGGACGCACCTTCGAAGAAGCTATCCAGAAAGGTCTGCGTATGATCGGTCAGGGTATGCACGGTTTTGTGGCAAACAAAGAGCTTAAAGTCGAAAACATCGACAAAGAGCTGAAAGAGCCGACTGACAAGCGTATCTTCGCTATCTCCGATGCATTCTACAAAGGATACACCATTGATCAGATTCACGAATTGACTCGCATTGACCGTTGGTTCCTTCAAAAATTATACAACATCTTTACCACTGCAAACGAGCTTGAAACTTTTGACAAGATTGAAAGTATTCCTGCGAATCTGCTCCGCCACGCTAAACAACAAGGTTTCTCTGACTTCCAGGTAGGCCGTTTGGTGGTTGGAAAAGGCGATGAGGATGTTTCCCTGAATGCTGTTCGTGACTATCGCAAGAGCCTTGGAATCACTCCGGTCGTTAAGCAGATTGACACGCTTGCAGCAGAATACCCTGCTCAAACCAATTACCTTTACCTGACATATAACGGAACTGCTAATGATATGCAATACCTCGGCGATCACCGTTCGGTAATAGTACTGGGTTCGGGAGCTTACCGTATCGGTAGCTCGGTAGAGTTTGACTGGTGTTCGGTAAATGCCCTGCTGACTATCCGTAAGGAAGGCTGGCGTTCGGTTATGATCAACTATAACCCGGAAACCGTATCGACCGACTACGATATGTGTGACCGCCTATACTTCGATGAGCTGTCATACGAGCGTGTGATGGACATCATCGAGCTGGAAAATCCACACGGTGTAATCCTTTCTACCGGTGGTCAGATTCCGAACAACCTGGCAATGCGTCTGGATGCAAACCATGTTCCTATCCTGGGTACATCAGCACAAAGCATCGATAACGCAGAAGACCGTCACAAGTTCTCAAGCATGTGTGACCGCCTTGGTATCGACCAGCCTCGCTGGAAAGAGCTGAGCAGCATGGATGACATCGACTCATTCGTTAGCGAAGTAGGATATCCTGTATTGGTTCGTCCTTCTTATGTACTGTCAGGTGCGGCGATGAACGTTTGCTCTAATGACAGCGAACTGAAACAATTCCTTCAACTGGCCGCTAACGTATCCAAGAAGCACCCGGTAGTGGTAAGTGAGTTCATCGAAAACGCGAAAGAGATTGAAATCGATGCAGTAGCAGATCACGGAGAAATGGTTCTTTACGCAATCTCAGAACACGTTGAATATGCTGGTGTTCACTCAGGTGACGCTACGATCCAATTCCCTCCGCAAAAACTATACGTTGAAACTGTTCGTCGTATCAAACGCATTGCTCGTCAGATTGCGAAAGAGCTGAACATTACCGGTCCGTTCAACATGCAGTTCCTGGCAAAAGACAATGATATCAAGGTGATCGAGTGTAACCTTCGTGCTTCACGAAGCTTCCCATTCGTTTCGAAGGTGTTGAAATATAACTTCATCGAACTCGCAGCTAAAGTGATGATGGGTATTCCTTACGAAACTCCTAACCATAGCGCATTCGATCTTGACTACGTAGGTATCAAAGCTTCTCAGTTCTCATTCACCCGTCTGCAAAAGGCTGACCCTGTATTGGGTGTGGATATGGCCTCTACCGGTGAGGTAGGTTGTATCGGGGATGATACTTACGAAGCAGTATTGAAATCAATGCTTTCAGTAGGCTATCGGATTCCTGAGAAATCAGTGCTGCTTTCTACCGGTGATGCTCAACAAAAAGCGTCATTGCTTCCAAGTGCGAAGTTACTGGCAGAGAAAGGATATCAAATCTACGCGACAAACGGTACCCACAAATACCTGACCGATAATGATGTTCCATCCAAACTGGTACACTGGCCGGGTGAAGAGGGAGATCCTCAGGTAATGGATCTGCTGCAAAGCAAACAAATTGACTTTGTGGTTAACATCCCGAAAAACCTTACCTCGCGTGAGTTGAGCCGTGGTTACAAAGTACGCCGTGCAGCGATCGACCTTAACATTCCGTTGATCACGAACCCTCGCCTTGCTTCTGCCTTTATTCATGCGTTCTGCAACATGAGCATGGATGACATCCAGATCAAGAGCTGGTGTGAATACAAGTAAATCAAACGCGCTTAAACGCGATATATAGATTAAGGGTGGCCATACGGTCACCCTTTTTTGTTGGAGCCGGGTAAGTGGGGTAATCAGGTATATAATGTGTTCACCCCCTACGGGGATGGATTAACCGGGACTTCTTTCTTGCCGTGGGTAAAACCCACGGTTATTGATATTTGCCCGCATTCGCGGACGTTTTTGGTTTCAGGCAAACAGGCGCCTAGTTTTGTTTTTCTCTTCTTTACTTTTTTGGCGCAAAAAAGTAAAGAAGAGAAAAACATAACCCCAAAGAACTGACCGGATTTACCATTTAGTCATTTGCAATTTACTCTCAGGATACAGAGTCTTCAAAATTGTCAATGGTAAATAGTTCAATTGTAAATCATTTTGACTCTCTCACTCTGCAGTTTTTAGGCGGTTTGGTATTTGTGTTTGTCCTCCCGATAGCTATCGGAACGGGTCTGGGATGCGAACTTTCTACGGATGATATTTATAGCACCGACATGAATAATATATAGGCAAAGCAGATATTGTAGAGTTAGTATCTTTAGAGGTTTCTGCAGTTTCGCAATCCAAAGTAGCTTGACTATATTGATATTTGCCTGTATTTGCGGATAATTGGGGATTGAGAGAAACCTAATAGGTTTTTAGAACCTGTTAGGTTTTGTGGGTCCTTCGTGGTGATAAATGGAGAGATATTATTGTGGATCGTTATTGAACCGCCAAATGGTTCTGCTTCTCCGGATTCTCCCATTTTCTATCCTTTCTTAATGTTGTTTTTCTGCGTTAGTTCTTCCTTGTAAATTAATCGGTTATGGTTGTCCTGCTGATTTGATTTGCCCGTTTTAAGCTGCTGAGAATTGAAAATTTCTCCAGATCCTTATTGGAGGCAGACAATAAGACCTTCTCGTATGCTTAGAGTCTGTTTAAATTTTACCGACACATTTTTATATAAGGAAGAGTCTCCTTTCTTTATTATGGGTATTTGTCGGGGTGATGAATTCCGACTAAATGTTGTTGGGAGGTATAATCGTTCTCTTTGCTTTGGAGCCCTGTTATTTTGTCCACTCTTCTTTGTCTTTTTGTCCACTTTTTATTCCCCGTTATTTATTAAATGACCTGGCGGAGCCCTGATTTCCCGTTGTACCGCTTTTATGAGCTTCCCGTTGTTTAAGATGTTGATTTAACCTGCTGGTTGTTAAATTAACTATGTTGTGTGAAATGTTTTAGGCTTGTATGATTCTCTATGTATTTGTACGAAATGACATCGGGCAAGGGAATAGCTTGTCGTATTTTCGCATGGTAGGAGTTGCGCAATGCTGTAATGGCCAAAGTCTGAAGGCCTCAGTGGTGAAATAGTTGTGGTGATTTTGTTGCGTATCCGGGCGATTTTCTCTGTGTCTGATAAATTGAGATGGTAGTATATACAAGCTCTAATAAATGAATATCCAGAGGTGTAACTGTCAGATGTTTCAGGGTTTGGACCAGAGTTGTACGATAAGACAGCTATTTGTATAAGTTTCTATTTTCAGATTTTTGTGGCACTCTATCTTTGCCTTGTTCAATCTAAAACCATGGCTATCCTCCAGTTTTCTTACCGGAAAATAGAGTTTAACCTTACTTATATACTTAATTATTTATGTTCTATTCTACACCAATTTTGAAAATGAAAAGGGAGATTTTCCAAAACACATCTGCCGGTTTTCTTAAAAAGAAGAATCGAATAGGAATTGCATCGCACACATGTATATTATTCATGAGTGTATTGCTCTCTTTGTTGGCCATATCCTGCTCAAACAAAGATGACTATTACGATCGTCCGGACTGGCTCGAGGCTCCTGTCTATGACATTCTGAAAGAAAAGGGCAATTTTTCTTTGTATCTCGAATGTATTGACAAGACACCTTACGCTAAAGTTCTGAAAGGAGCTGGCAATTACACTGTGTTTGCACCGAATGACAATGCCTTCAAGGCATTTATGCAGAAAAACAATTATGCAACAGTTGCCGATATTCCTGTTGATGAGTTGAAAAAAATTGTGGGTTATACCATGATCTACAATAAATACGACTCCAATACACTTGGCGGAATAGCCGGTGAGTACATAAAAAGAAGAACTTCCTATTATAAAACGATTTATCAGGAAAAAGTAAACGGAGTAGATTCCTGGGTGGCTGATTTAAGTACAACTACCGGAAATATCATGACCCCGTTCCGCTTTATTCCTGTACTGACATCTAAATACTTCAGAACCAATAGCCTTGGAGATGGAAGAGCGGATTATGCGCATTTTTATCCCAATGCCTCTTTTGATTCTATCCGTATTCAGAATGCCGGTGTTGTGGAAAAAGATATCTATGCTGAAAATGGTATCATCCATGTATTGGATTCAGTGCCTTATGTTTTGAAGAACATTGACGAACTGTTGAAAGAAAACAAAGACGGATTTTCTAGCATGAAAAATCTGCTTGATTTCTCTTATGACGGAACTTCTTATTACGTACAATACCAGGAAAGCAACACTCTTACTGAAGAATATAAAAAGCTGTATCCTGAAAAGAATATTACCAATCTGTACGCGAAGTTTTATACCGGTCTGCCTTTTCAGCCTAATCAGGAGCTTTATGTAAGTTCTTCAGGTTTAACACTTGGTCTTGAGCAAAGTGGCTATACCATGATTGTGCCGAGTAAACAGGCAATCGATAACTATTTCTCGACTAAGATTCTGAACAGAGGTTACAAAACCCTGAATGAACTGCCCAAAGAGGTCATTACAGACTTCCTGCAAGCTCACATGAAGGACGAACTGATCTGGCCATCAGGTTATGCAACAGGTCAGAATGCTAATGGCGAATTCCTTAATGGAGAAGGTAGCCGCGGTAAAACCTTTGACCAGGCAGGTGTTGTATCATCAACCCTGGCTAGTAATGGTATTTTGTACCAGACTAATGATGTGGTAAAAAGTAAATATTTCGAGACCGTATTTTCAGAAATCCTTTTGAACCCGAATTATCAGCTTCTGAATTATGCGATGAAGAAGTTCTATTTTAGCACCCTGATGGAGGATTTGATGAAATCGCCTCTTACCGGATATATTGAGGAGAACTACACCATTATACTTCCTACAGATGACCAGCTAAAAGCGGACGGTTTTTCTTATGACAATGTGGCTAATACGTTTAGTAACAGATATATTGCAAATGGAGCTGAAGACCGTTTGAAACGAATCATTCGTATGGGTATCTTCCGTCGTATTAAGAATAGTGAACTGAATACTTCTTTGCCTGAATTTGTAACATCAAAAATTCCAACTCAATATGACGGTTACGGTTATGCCGTAAACGAATATGGCGATGTGATCCGATATAAAAACAATCAGGTGCAAGGAGTAGGAAACTTCCTCGATAACAAAGATTTCGTCACACTTACCAAGGTGGGTGAATTTAATAATGGTGTCGTATATAAGGGGGATAAGCTCCTGCAATACAGTCCACGCACCACTCAGCCCTCAGCTAATGCAGGCTGGAACGATGAGTCTTTGTATAATTTCGTTGCCCGCTATGTAAAAACTACCGGTCAGGGTAAAATATTCCTGAGCTATATGACCAGAGCCCTTCTGAATACAACGGATGGAAAACTAACCGGTATCCCAGAGGGAAACTACTATACCATTCTTATCCCGACCGATGCAATATTGAACCAGGCTAAAAATGCAATTATCAACAAGTTTGGCATTGTGCTTCCGGATACCTCTTCCGTTGTAGCGACTAATCCTACCGCTTTCCGTACTGCACAGGAATTCGTTCAATCATGTTTCCTTTCGGGAACAGTATTGCCGGATGACGGAGAGAAGTATATAATTCCTTCAAC